>JAYSLR010000025.1:0-5210 GCA_043725365.1 Rhizobacter sp.
TGCCCGACGCGCTGAACTGCTCGGCGCGCGACACCATCCTGCCGGTGGTGCCGATGTTCCACGTCAACGCCTGGGGCCTGCCGTATGCGGCCTGCATGATGGGCGCGAAGCTCGTGTTCCCGGGCCCGGGCCTGGACGGCAAGTCGCTGTACGAACTGTTCGAGACCGAGCGCGTCACCTTGTCGGCCGGCGTGCCGACGGTCTGGCAGGGGCTGCTCGGCTATGTCGAGTCGAACGACCTGAAGTTCTCGACCATGCGCCGCACCGTGATCGGCGGCTCGGCCTGCCCGCCCGCGATGATGACGGCGTTTCAGGAGCGCTACGACGTGCAGGTGATCCATGCCTGGGGCATGACCGAGATGAGCCCGGTGGGCACCGCGTCGATCCTGAAGGGCAAGCACATCGGCCTGCCGCTGGACGAGCGCATGGCCGTGCAGGCCACGCAGGGGCGCGCGGTCTACGGCGTGGACATGAAGATCGTCGGCGAGAACGGCGAAGAACTGCCCTGGGACGGCAAGCAGTCCGGCGAGTTGCTGGTGCGCGGGCCCTGGATCATCGACGCGTACTTCAAGGGTGAGGGCGGCAACCCGCTGGTGGACGGCTGGTTCCCGACCGGCGACGTCGCCACGATCGACGCCGACGGCTACATGCACATCACCGACCGCAGCAAGGACGTGATCAAGTCCGGCGGCGAATGGATCGGCTCGATCGACCTCGAGAACATCGCGATGGCCAACCCCAAGGTCGCGATGGCGGCCTGCATCGCCGCCAGGCACGCGAAGTGGGACGAGCGGCCGTTGCTGATCGTCGTCAGGAAGCCGAACGTCGAACTCACGCGCGACGAGATGCTCGCGTTCTTCGAAGGCCGCATCGCGAAATGGTGGACACCGGACGACGTGGTCTTCGTCGACGCGATCCCGCTCGGCGCGACCGGCAAGATGCTGAAGAACCGGCTGCGCGAGCAGTACGGCGACGCCCTTCTCAAGCAGAACTGAAGGGCTGAGCCCGCTTGCAGTCCGGCATCGTCTACGCCGCCCTCGCCTTCGTCTGGTGGGGGCTGTTCCCGCTCTACTTCCGCCTCGTCACGACGGTGCCCGCGCCGCAGGTGCTGGCGCACCGGGTCGTGTGGTGCCTGCTGTTCCTCGGCGCGGCCCTGACGTGGCGGCGCCAGTGGGTCTGGCTGGGCCAGGTGATGCGCCGGCCGAAGGTGCTGGCCGCCTTCGCCGCCAGCGCGCTGATGATCGGCGCGAACTGGCTCGCCTACATCTGGGCCGTGCTGCACGGCCACGTGCTCGAAGCCAGCCTGGGCTACTTCATCACGCCGCTGGTGAACGTCCTGCTCGGGGTGACGCTGTTGCACGAGCGGCTGCGGCGCGGTCAATGGGTGGCGCTGGCCCTCGCCGCGGCGGGCGTGCTGTGGCTCACCGTGCAGGCCGGGAGGCCGCCGTGGATCGCGCTGTCGCTCGCGGTCACCTTCGGCGCCTACGGGCTGCTGCGCAAGATCGCGGTGCTCGGGGCACTCGAAGGGCTGACGCTGGAGACGATGCTGCTCGCCCCGCTCGCGCTGCTCGTGCTGGGCATCGCCGCATCGAGCGGCAGCGCGAGCTTCCCGGCGCCGGATGCGCTGACGAATCTGTGGATGATCGCGCTCGGCCCGGTCACCGCGGTGCCGCTGCTGCTGTTCGCCGCCGGCGCGCGGCGCCTGTCGATGGCCACACTCGGGATCGTGCAGTACCTCGGCCCGTCGATCCAGTTCGCGCTCGGCCTGTGGGTGTTCGACGAGCCGTTCTCGGCGGCGAGGTTCGTCGGTTTCGCGGGCATCTGGCTCGGGCTTTTGATCTACACGCTCGACGGCTGGCGCCTCAGCCGCATGGCCTCGGCGCCGGCCTGACCCGGCCTCAGGCCGCGAGCGGCTGCGGCGCCGAACTCCGCATCAGGTGATCGAACGCGCCGAGTGCCGCCTTCGCACCGTCGCCGGTCGCGATGATGATCTGCTTGAACGGCACCGTCGTCACGTCGCCCGCGGCGAACACGCCGGGCAGCGAGGTCTGGCCGCGCGCGTCGACAACGATCTCCCCAAAGCGCGACAGCTCGAGCGTGCCCTTCAGCCACTCGGCATTCGGCACCAGGCCGATCTGCACGAACACGCCTTCGAGTTCGACATGCCTTGACGCGCCGCTCGCGCGGTCGGTGTAGTCCAGGCCGTCGACCTTGCCGTTGGCGCCGGTGATCTCGGTCGTCTGCGCCTGGGTGTGGACGGCCACGTTCGGCAGGCTCTTCAGCTTGTCGACCAGCACCGCATCGGCACGCAGCTGGTCGCCGAACTCGAGCAGCGTCACATGGCCGACGATGCCGGCCAGGTCGATCGCCGCCTCGACCCCCGAGTTGCCGCCACCGATCACCGCGACACGCTTGCCCTTGAACAGCGGGCCGTCGCAGTGCGGGCAGTAGGCCACGCCCTTGTTGCGGTACGCCTTCTCGCCCGGCACGTTGACCTCGCGCCAGCGCGCGCCGGTCGCCAGGATCACGGTCCGGCTCTGCAGCGTCGCACCGTTGGCGAGCCGAACGCCGATCAGGCCGCCCTTCTCGGCCGCCGGGATCAGCTTCTCGGCGCGCTGCAGGTTCAGGATCTCGACGCCGTACTGCTTCGCGTGCTGCTCGAGCGCCAGCGCGAACTTCGGGCCGTCGGTCTCGAGCACCGAGATGAAGTTCTCGATCCCCAGCGTGTCCAGCGTCTGGCCGCCGAAGCGCTCGGCGAGCACGCCGGTGCGGATGCCCTTGCGCGCGGCATACACCGCGGCCGCCGCACCGGCCGGCCCGCCGCCGACGATCAGCACGTCGTACGCGTCCTTCGCATTCAGCCTGGCCGCATCGCGCGCCGCGGTGCCGCCGTCGAGCCTGGCGACGATCTCCTCGACATCCATGCGGCCCTGGCCGAAGGGTTCGCCGTTCAGGAACACCGCGGGCACGGCCATGATCTGCCGGTCGGCGACTTCCTGCCGGTACAGCCCGCCGTCGATGACGACGCTGTGCACGCGCGGGTTCAGCACGGCCATCAGGTTCAGCGCCTGCACCACGTCCGAGCAGTTGTGGCAGGTCAGCGACATGTAGGTCTCGAAGCGCAGCTCGTTTCCAAAACCGACGCCGTCGAGGCCCTTGATCTGTTCGATCAGCGCGGCCTCGAGCTTCGGCGGATGGCCGCCGACCTGCAGCAGCGCCAGCACCAGCGAGCTGAACTCATGGCCCATCGGGATCGCCGCGAACCGGATGCGCGGCGCCTCGCCGACGCGGGCCAGCGTGAACGAAGGCCTGCGGGCATCGCTGCCGTCGGTCTTCAACGTGATCTTGTTGCTCAGCGCGACGATGTCCTGCAGCAGGCCGCGCATCTCCCGGGCAGCGTCGCTGTCGTCCAGCGACGCGGTGATCTCGAAAGGCAGCCTCACGCGCTCGAGGTAAGCCTTGAGCTGCGCCTTCAGGTTCGCATCCAGCATCGTGAGACTCCTTCCGTTCTACTTCGATGAATCGTTCAGATCTTGCCGACGAGGTCGAGCGACGGGGTCAGCGTGGCGGCACCCTCGGTCCACTTCGCCGGGCAGACTTCGCCCGGGTGCGCAGCCACGTACTGCGCGGCCTTGACCTTGCGCAGCAGCTCCGACGCGTCGCGGCCGATGCCGTTGTCGTGCACTTCCATGAGCTTGATGAAACCTTCGGGGTTGATCACGAAGGTGCCGCGCAACGCCATGCCTTCTTCCTCGATCAGCACCTCGAAGTTGCGCGAGAGCTGCTGCGTCGGGTCGCCGATCAGCGCGTAGTTGACCTTCTTGATCGCGTCCGAGGTGTCGTGCCAGGCCTTGTGCGCGAAGTGGCTGTCGGTCGAGACGCCGTAGACCTCGACGCCCAGATCCTTGAACTGGCTGTGGTGGTCGGCCAGGTCCTCGAGCTCGGTCGGGCAGACGAAGGTGAAGTCGGCCGGGTAGAACATCAGCACGGCCCACCTGCCCTTGAGCGTGTCCTGGGTCACGTCGATGAACTTGCCGTTCTTGTAGGCGGTGGCGGAGAAAGGCTTGACTTGGGTATTGATCAGGGACACGGGTGTTTCCTCGAGAGTGGGGGATGGAGATGGAACCGACGATTAATCTTAAGCTATCACATTGGTGATTTTCATTGATGTTTACTAATCACCGGATAGTCGCGACGTCGCCGGTCGGCGAAGCCGTGATCCAATCCACGCGGACCCCTTCCCGCCCACCCACGCGAGACCTGCTTTGCGCCTGCTGCGAAACCTCCCCGTCCTGATCGCCCTGCTGCTGCAGCCCTGGATCGCTCGTGCCGACGACGTCCGTGCCGAGTCGCTGCCGACCTCGGGCATGCTGAGTTTCGAGCGCGTGCGACTGCCGCAAGGCGAGCGCATGGGGCTCGTCGGGGGCTCGCTGCTGTTCGACATCGGCGGTGACTGGGGCCTCGGCCCGGCCGTGTACGGCGCGGCCACCGGACGGCGCGGCGGCCTGTTCGTCGGCGGGATCGAGGTGCAGCACCGCTGGGGCCTGGGCCAGGGGCTGTCGCTCGCCACCGGACTCTATGCCGGCGGCGGCGGCGGCGCCGGCGCGCCGGTCGGCAGCGGCCTCATGCTGCGCCCTGCGGTGACGCTGCTGAAGGACCTCGGGCCGACCTTCCAGCTCGGCCTGTCGTGGTCGTCGGTCAGGTTCCCGAGCGGCGACATCCGCAGCAACCAGATCGGCCTCGCCCTCGGCTGGCGCCAGGAGTTCGTGCACCTGAGCGGCGCGGGCCGGGTTCCGTACGAGGCCGTGTCGATGTCGGGCGGCCTCGGCTTCGACCGCATGGTGGCGACCTTCTCGACCTACAAGCTGAAGGACGCGAGCCGCGGGCGCATCGGCCTCGTCGGCGCGCGGGCCGAACGCCGCTCCGGCATCGACGGTTTCGCCTGGGGCATGGAGGCGGCCGCCGCCGCGAAGGGCGATGCGGCGGGTTACATGGAGCTTCTCGGCAACGCGGTGCTGAGCACCGCGCCGCTCGGGTCGGTGCTGCCCTCGTGGCGCGTCGGCGCGCGACTCGGCGCCGGCGTCGGCGGCGGCGGCAACGTGCCCACCGGTGGCGGGCTGATCGCCAAGGCCGTCGGCACGATGGAATGGAGCCCTGCGGCGGGCTGGGTCGTCGGCGCCGACTACGGCCTCGTGCGTGCGCGCAGCGGC
>JAYSLR010000026.1:0-2162 GCA_043725365.1 Rhizobacter sp.
TCGGCCAGCGTGCCCTTGTCCTTCGGCGTGCGGGCCTCGAACAGCTCGGCAACACGCGGCAGACCGCCGGTGATGTCGCGCGTCTTCTGCCCTTCGACCGGGATGCGTGCCAGCACTTCGCCCGGCATCAGGTCCTGGCCGTCGCGCACCTGGATCAGCGAGCCGATCGGGAACGCGATCGTCACCGAGTGATCGGTGCCGGGGATCTTGACCTCGTTGCCGGCCACGTCGAGCAGCTTGATCTGCGGGCGCACGACCTTGGTCGCGCCACGCCGCTTCGGGTCAATCACGACCAGCGTCGACAAACCGGTCACTTCGTCCAGTTGCTTCGCGACCGTCAGGCCCTCCTCGACGTTCTCGAACTTCGCCTTGCCGGCGAACTCCGTGATGATCGGGCGGGTCAGCGGGTCCCAGTTCGCCAACACCGTGCCGGCCTTGACGTTCTGGTCCGCCTTGATGCTGAGGAGCGCGCCGTACGGCACCTTGTGACGCTCGCGCTCGCGGCTGTGCTGGTCGGAAATGATGATCTCGCCGGAACGCGAAATCACCACCAACTCGCCCTTGCCGTTGGTCACGTAGCGCATCGTCGCGTTGAAGCCGACGTGGCCGTCGCTCTTCGCGTCGACGCTCGAAGCCACCGCCGCGCGCGACGCCGCACCACCGATGTGGAACGTGCGCATCGTCAGCTGCGTGCCCGGCTCGCCGATCGACTGCGCCGCGATCACGCCGATCGCTTCGCCGACGTTGATCAGACCCCCACGGCCCAGGTCGCGGCCGTAGCACTTGGCACAGATGCCGAAGCGCGTGGCGCAGGTCAGCGCCGTGCGAACCTTGACCTCGTCGACGCCGGCTGCTTCCAGCACGTCGAGAACGTCCTCGTCGAGCATTGCGCCGGCCGCAAGCATCTGCTCCTGCGTTTCCGGGTGCTGCACCTCGATCGCGGTGACGCGGCCGAGGATGCGATCGCGCAGCGATTCGATGACCTCGCCGCCTTCGACCAGTGCGCGCTGGTTCATGCCGTTCTGCGTGCCGCAATCTTCCTCGATCACGACCAGGTCCTGCGTCACGTCGACCAGGCGGCGCGTCAGGTAGCCCGAGTTCGCCGTCTTCAGCGCCGTGTCCGCCAAGCCCTTGCGGGCGCCGTGGGTCGAGATGAAGTATTGGAGGACGTTCAGGCCTTCACGGAAGTTCGCCGTGATCGGCGTCTCGATGATCGAGCCGTCCGGCTTGGCCATCAGCCCGCGCATGCCGGCGAGCTGGCGGATCTGCGCGGCGGAACCGCGCGCACCCGAGTCGGCCATCATGTAGATGGAGTTGAACGACTCCTGGTCTACCGTCTTGCCGTGGCGGTCCACCGTCTTCTGCTTCGACAGCTGCGCCATCATGACCTTGCCGACCTCGTCGCCGGTCTTGCCCCAGATGTCGACCACCTTGTTGTAGCGCTCGCCGGAGGTCACGAGACCGGAGACGTACTGCTGCTCGATCTCCTTCACTTCCTTCTCGGCGCGCTCGATCAGGCCCGGCTTCTCCTTCGGCACCAGCATGTCGTCGATCGCGATCGAGATGCCGGCGCGCGTGGCCAGCCTGAAGCCGCTTTGCAGCAGCTTGTCGGCGAACACGACCGTTTCCTTCAGGCCGCACTTGCGGAACGAGGTGTTGATCAGGCGCGAGATCTCCTTCTTCTTCAGCGCCTTGTTGATGTTGCTGAACGGCAGGCCCTTGGGCAGGATCTCGGACAGCAGCGCACGACCGACCGTGGTGTCCACGAGCTTGGTCTCGGCGGTGAACTCGCCGGTGTCCTTGTCCTTCGTGTACTCGGTCAGGCGCACGCTGATCTTCGAGGTGATTTCCACCACGTCGTTGTCGAGCGCACGGTGCACTTCGGCCACGTCCGAGAAGATGATGCCTTCGCCCTTGGCATTGATGCGGTCGCGCGTCGCGTAGTACAGGCCCAGCACCACGTCCTGCGACGGCACGATGCTCGGCTCGCCATTGGCCGGGAACAGGATGTTGTTCGAAGCCAGCATCAAGGTGCGGGCTTCCATCTGCGCCTCGATCGACAGCGGGATGTGAACGGCCATCTGGTCGCCGTCGAAGTCGGCGTTGAACGCCGCGCAGACCAGCGGATGCAGC
The DNA here is from genome assembly GCA_043725365.1 of Rhizobacter sp. Taxonomy (GTDB): domain Bacteria; phylum Pseudomonadota; class Gammaproteobacteria; order Burkholderiales; family Burkholderiaceae_C; genus LMDS01. The sequence continues at coordinate 2,134 of JAYSLR010000026.1, forward strand.
TGGATCGCCTTGCCTTCGATCAGCACCGG
>JAYSLR010000027.1:0-3857 GCA_043725365.1 Rhizobacter sp.
GCTCGCGCGCCATCCGGTTGAAGCCCATGTTGACCTGGCGGATCTCGCTCGTCAGCGTGTTCTCGTCCAGGCGCGAATCGAACTCTCCCTCGCGGATCCGGCTGGCGGCGAACGACAGCTCCTTGAGCGGCTGGTTGATGAGCCGCGCGATCGTGGCCGAGCCGAGCACGGTCGCGAGCAGCGCGATGCTGACCCACAGCGTGATCGTGCTCCACGCCATCGGCCCTTCGCGCGTCGGGTCGGCCTGCAGCCAGTAAGGATCCTTCGCGATCGAAAAGCCGATCCACAGGCCCGGCGAGCCGTTCACCGCGCTGGCCACCAGCGTGTCGGGGCCGAGTTGCGAACGCAACTCGTGGCCGATGGCGCGCGAGATGCGATCGACCCCGTACGGCTCCCATTTGTCGCCCGGCTCGCGCGGTGCGAGCTTGAGCGACTCCTGGTTCGAGATGCCCTTGATCAGCGCGATGCGGTTGATGCCGTCGCTCGACAGCAGCGCCGCGCGCGTGAGCTTGACCAGGCCGGCGATCTGCTGCGCCGCCTGCGTGGCGCGCGGCTCGAACTCGAGCGCGCGAAAGGTCTGCGTCCACGCGAACACGCCGCTGGCCAGCAGCAGCCCGATCAAGAAAAAGGTGCGCCAAAAGAGGCTGAGTGCGACGTGTTGGGGGGCCATCGAGAGAGCAGGCTAACAGACACAGTGGCCCGGCCGCCGTCCCGGTCAGTCAATGCTTTCGGGCCGCGAAGACGCCCCGGCGCGGCTCGCGGCGGCCACGAACGGCTCGCCGCGGATTCGATCAGGGCGTGCCGTCCGGCACGAATACGTAGCCCACGCCCCACACGGTCTGGATGTAGCGCGGCTGTGCCGGGTCGGGCTCGATCATCTTGCGCAGGCGCGAGATCTGCACGTCCAGGCTGCGGTCGAAGGGCTCGAACTCACGGCCGCGCGCGAGCTGCGCGAGCTTGTCGCGGCTCAATGGCTGGCGCGGGTGGCGTACCAGCGCCTTGAGCATCGAGAACTCGCCGGTGGTCAGCGCGATTTGTTCGCCTTCTTTGCTCAGGCGGCGCAGCGCGAGGTCGAACTCGAACGGGCCGAAGGTCACCGTCTGCGCTTCGAGGGCCGGCGCGCCAGGCGCTTCGAGCGTCGGACGGCGGCGCAGCACAGCGTGGATGCGCGCCAGCAGCTCGCGCGGGTTGAAGGGCTTGGGCAGGTAGTCGTCGGCACCGACTTCGAGGCCGACGATACGGTCCACGTCTTCGACCTTGGCGGTCAGCATGATGATCGGTGTGAGGTCGTTCGCGGCGCGCAGGCGGCGGCAGATTGACAGCCCGTCTTCGCCGGGCAGCATCAGGTCGAGCACGATCAGGTGCACGGTCTCGCGGGTGAGCAGGCGGTTCAAAGCCTTCGCGTCTTCGGCCAGCAGCACCTCGAAGCCCTCTTGCGTCAGGTAGCGGCGCAACAGGTCGCGGATGCGGGCATCGTCATCGACAACGACGATTCGATCGGGGCGCGGGTTGGCAGCAGTGGTCATGCAGGGAACTCCGAATTTGTAACAGAGCCGATTTTGGACACGAAAACGGGCAGTTTTCGTGGTCCCTGACCAGCTGTTACAAATGCGTCCGGCCGGGGTTTTGACCCCGTTCAAGGGGCCGTGGACGTATAAGCTGCGTCGACATTTCGAAAGGATCACCGATGCTTCCCGCCTTCAAACGCCTCGTCCCCGGGTGCCGCACGGCGTCGCTCGCGACCGCCCTTTCGTTCGCGGTCGCCCCGTTCTCGGCGCTCGCGGCGGCCTCGCCGTCGGAGATCGCCGGCGCGTTCGCTCCGCAGGGCGTGGTCAGCCTGTCCAGCAGTGCGAGCACCGAGGTCACGAAGGACCTGTTGAGCATCACGTTCAGCACGACGCGCGAGGGCAGCGACGCTGCGAGCGTGCAGTCGCAGCTGAAGCAGGCGCTCGACACCGCGCTCGCCGAGGCGAAGAGGGTGGCGCGTCCCGGGCAGGTCGAGGTGCAAACGGGCAACTTCGCGCTCTCGCCGCGCTACACCAACAAGGGCGTCGTCAGCGGGTGGCAGGGCAGCACCGAACTGATCGTCGAGGGCCGCGACATGCAGGCGATCGGCCAGCTCAGCGGCCGCATCACGACGCTGACGATCAACCGCGTCGGCTACGGGCTGTCGCGCGAACTGCGCGAGCGCTCCGAGGGCGAGGTCTCGGCGCAGGCGATCGCGCGCTACCGCGCGAAGGCGGCCGACTACGCGAAGCAGTTCGGCTATTCCGGGTACACGATCCGCGAAGTCAACGTGTCGAGCAACGAGCAGCAGCCGATGCCGCGGCCGATGCTGATGCAGGCCAAGTCCCTGTCCGCGGCGTCGGAGGAAGCCCTGCCGGTCGAGCCCGGCAAGGGCACCGTGACGGTCAGCGTCAACGGCACGGTGCAGATGACGAAGTAGCGGCGACACGGCAGCAGTGGCCGCGGCAAGGGCATCGCGGCGTCGCCCGGCAGGCTCGAATGGCGTTGCCTTACGATGCCGTCATGTCCAGCGAGAAGCCCCCGACCGAACCGCGTCTGAACCATGTCCAGTGCCTGGGCGCGCGCGGCCTGCACCGCATGGCGTACTGGGAGTGGGGCGATCGCGCGAACCCGCGCGTACTGGTCTGCGTGCACGGCCTGGCGCGCCAGGCGCGCGACTTCGACACGCTGGCCCAGGCGATGAGTGCGAGCTACCGTGTCGTCTGCCCCGACGTGGTCGGCCGCGGGCGCTCCGATTGGCTCGCCGATCCGGCCGGCTACCAGATTCCGGCCTACGTGGCCGACATGGTGACGCTGCTCGCACGCCTCGACGCGCAGACCGTGCACTGGGTCGGCACGTCGATGGGCGGCCTGATCGGCCTGGGCCTGGCATCGTTGCCGCAATCGCCGATTGCCCGGCTGGTGCTCAACGACGTCGGCCCGACGATCCAGTTCGAGGCGCTGCAGCGCATCGGCAACTACCTCGGTCAGCCGCTGCGCTGGAACACGGTCGACGAGGCGGCCGACTACCTGCAGGCGATCTCGGCCAGCTTCGGCCCGCACACGCGCGAGCAGTGGCTGGCGCTGTCGCGCCCGATGCTGAAGACCGACGGCGACGGCTTCAAGCTGCACTACGACCCGGCCATCGCGCAGCCCTTCAAGGCGATCACGCCGCAGATCGCGGCCGCCGGCGAGGCGATGACCTGGGCCGCGTTCGACGCGATCCGCTGCCCGACGCTGGTGCTGCGCGGCGCCGAATCCGACCTGTTGACGCGCTCGACCGCGCAGGCGATGACCCAGCGCGGCCCGATGGCACGGCTGCATGAGTTCGCCGGCGTCGGTCATGCGCCGACGCTGGTGGCCGACGACCAGGTTGCCGTGGTACGGGAGTTCCTGCTCGGGCCATGAAGACCGGCGTGCTGGACGCGCAGCCCGAGGCCGCGCCCATCGTCCAACTGGTCGACGAGCATCCGGACGCCGCCGCCGAAGCCGCGCAGCTGGCGCGCGCGCGTGCGTTCGCCGAGCCGCTGCTGGCCGGCCGGCTGCTCGACACCGGCGAAGACGCGCTGGCCCACGCCGACGCCGTCGCCGCCATCCTTCAAGGCATCGGCGCGGCCCCGGCGATGCGCGCCGCCGCCTACCTCGTCTATGCCGGCGACTACCTGACCAAGCCCGAGGAGGTGATCGCGAAGGCCTTCGGGCCGTCTCACGCGAGCCTCGTCGTCAACACGCGCAAGCTGGTGCAGCTGCAACGCGCGGCGCGCGAGGCGCAGCTCGGCAGCGAGGCGCGCGCGCAGCAGACCGAGCGCGTGCGCAAGATGCTGCTCGCGTTCTCGCGCGACCTGCGCGTC
>JAYSLR010000028.1:0-2846 GCA_043725365.1 Rhizobacter sp.
GCCCGTTCGGGCGCCGCAGGCTCGCCACACAGCACCCCGCGCCGGCGTCGTCAGCGACACGAAGTGCCGGCGTCAAAGCGGGTGGAACGACCAACACCCAACGACTTCCACGGGATAGAGCGCACATGCTGCTGATGATCGACCAGCCCCAGTTGGGGTTCACGGCATCCCACCACGGCCCGCAAACCCGCGCCAATGCTGGCGACTGGGGCTCTTGACGTCTCACTGAATCCGGCCCGAGCCCGGCAAAAAGCGGGTATCAAAGCGGGTATCAGTTGCCATGCAAATCTCCTGTCGCGACCTGTACAACCGTCTGTGGTCCACGCCGATGACCAAGCTCGCCAGAGACCTTGACATCTCGGATGTCGGGCTGGCCAAGGCCTGCCGGCGACACAACATCCCCCGCCCGCCGCGCGGCTACTGGGCCAAGCTCGCGGCCGGCAAGGCATCTCCCAGGCCTGGGCTGCCGCCGGCCAAGATCGACACGGTGGAGTTCGATGCGGCCCGACATCGCATGCCGACGCCGCCCAAGGTCGAAGTCGACCCCGCGGGCATCAAGGTCGCGGTAGCGTTCTCAGGCGAGGATCTGGCGGGCATAGCCGCAGCAACCTACGAGCGACTGTCCAACGCGAAGCCTTCAACTGACGGCTTCGTCTCCTGTGGCTCGTCCCGGGTATTGAGCTGTTCGCTGAGCCCCGCGACCGTAGAGCGAGCCTGTCGCATCCTGGATGCGGTCGAACGTGCCTTGCCTTCTGTCGGTGCTTGCTTCGCGCACGACCAGGAGAAGAAGCGCGTCGACATCGACGTTAATGGTGAGCGGATGGGCATCAACATCGCCGAGGACTACACGCGCACCGAGACCGTCAAGGTGGACCCGAAGTACTCGTGGATGAAGACACGCCTGTTCTCGTACCACTTTACGGGCGACCTTCGCCTGACGATCTCCGGCGAGTTCTCCGGGCGGAAGTCCTGGTCGGACGGCAAACGCTCGCGCCTGGAGCAAAAGCTCGAAAGCTTTCTCGTCGGCTTGGCCACCGGCGCGCAGGCCATTGCCCAGCTGCGTACTGACCGCGAGGAGCAGCGAAGACGATGGGAGGAGCAGGCGCGCGAGGCCGAGATTGCCAGAGAGCGACAGCGTCGACTGCGCAGCTTTGCAGATCAGCTTCACAAGGAGGCAGTGGCCTGGCATCGCTACTGCGACGTGAAGGCCTATGTCGATCGCCTGCAGAGCCAGCTCGCCATGAGCGAGGCATTGCCTGAGCACAGCCGCGAGTGGCTGCGGCTTGCCGTGCACTTGGCCAGGTTGACCGACCCCACTAAAGCTCGGCTTGAGGCCTTGCAGACCGGTATCTCCGGCTACGATTACGACATGCCGTTTGGCCGCTCCGTCGTGGGGTAAGGCGTCGGCGTCCGCAAGACCGCTGACGGCGCGTCCGACCGTGTCGATCAATCTGCCGGGGGCTGGCAACTGGCGCTACAGCAGCCCGTCGTCCTCCATGTCCCGCAATGCCTCGGGATGGAGCATCACCTTCAACTTCTTGCGCAGCGGCACGACCTTGGGGTCGAAGTTCTTGACCAGATCTTCGTGTTGGGCGGCGACAAAGTCGCGCATGCGCTTGGCCTCACGCGCTTCCAGCGCACGCAGTTCGGCCAAGGGTCGTTCAATACGCCGGCAGTCGCGCAGGAACGACGTGAAGCGGACCGCCGCCAGCGCATCGGGATCGCTGAAGACGATGAGCAGGTTGCGTTCGTTCGGGTTCTGGTGTTCCCACGGGTAATCGTCCAGGAAGCACACCCCTTGGCGTTGCTCGCAGAACATCTGCCCCAACACGCTGCGGCGGCGGAACTGTTCCACCCAGACTCGGTGCTGCAACTCTTCGAGCAGTGCTTCCTGGCCGTTGGCTTCCACGCGCATGTCCCAGCGGATTGACCCGCTCTCGTCGCGCCTCCCGTCCTCGGGGCCGCGCACGTGGCGATGCGGAAGGCGCGCATCGATCTCGGCGCTTGCGGCGTCTTCCATGGCGCCGTAGAGCTGCCACGACGCCATCGTCAGTGTCACGTAGCACAGCCGGCCGTTCAGGAGAACGCGCGCCCAGGTGCTATGCAGGGCGCCGATGTAGGGCTCGGGCTGGTAGCCCTTGAGTTCCCGCAGCTTGGCGTCCTGCTGGAAGGCGTTGTCGTCGCGGTCGTAGTCGAGCAGCGTCTCGAAATCGAGGATGCTGCTGCCCTCAGCAAAGTGTTCGTTAAGCGCGAAGGCATCCTCACCGATGCCTTTGAGCGGGTGCAGCCACTCGTTGATGCGGTTCTGCAGGTCGAGCGACACGCGACCACGCGACTCAAGCTTCGCCAGCGCCGCAGGCCGGCGCTCGCCGTGCTCGCGTAGCAGCGCCGCGACGATGGCTTCGCGGTCCTCGTCCGGCATCTTCACGCGATACCGAAGCTGCTCTTCGGCCGACCAGGCGAAGTACTCCGGCCGAGCGACCATGACGGCACGGCGCAGTTCGGGCGACCACCGGTCGAGGCCGGTGGTGGATTCGGTGCCAAGTGTGGAAATCACGAAGTTATTCTTTCATGACTGGTGCGGACAGCCTGCTGGTTCACTGCGTCGTGCCGATGGCGAGAGCGATGCAATGTCGGCGCCCTTTCGCGACCAGCGATCAAAAGCGTGTTGACTGGGGATCGGATGGAGGGACGATGGTTCGGCGGGCGCAACCCGCGACTCACTGATCCCCCCGCAGACCATGCCCCTCACCGACGTCAAGATCAGGCACGCCAAGGCGGCCGACAAGACGCTGAAATTCGTCGATACGGGCGGCCTGTACCTGGAGGTCAAGCCCAACGGCTCG
>JAYSLR010000029.1:0-10986 GCA_043725365.1 Rhizobacter sp.
GTGATGCCGGCGCTGCAGCAGCAGGGCATCGTGATCCTGAACCACGCGGATCGCGACGAGGCGCAGCGCCGCTGGGTCGCGGCCTTCTTCGAGCGCGAGGTCCGGCCGCTGCTGGTGCCGGTCGGGCTGGACCCGTCGCATCCGTTCCCGCAGGTCGCGAACAAGTCGCTGAACTTCATCGCGCGGCTCAGCGGCAAGGACGCGTTCGGGCGCGAGAACAGCATCGCGATCGTGAAGGTGCCGCGCGTGCTGCCGCGCGTGATCCGCCTGCCCGACAAGCTCGCCGGCGCCGCCACGCCGGGCCGCCAGGTGTTCGTGCTGCTGACCAGCGTGATCCGGGCCCACCTGGCCGAGCTGTTCCCGGGCCGCGCGGTCGAGGTGTTCTCGCAGTTCCGCGTGACGCGCGACTCGGACCTCGAGGTCGACGAGGACGATGTCAAGAACCTGCGCCAGGCGCTGCGCTCGGGCCTGACGACACGCCACTTCGGCCAGGCGCTGCGGCTCGAGGTGGTCAGCACCTGCCCGCCGGAGCTCTACGAGTTCCTGCTGCAGCAGTTCGCGCTGCCGCCGGCGGCGCTGTACCGCGTCAACGGGCCGGTGAACCTGGTGCGGCTGTTCGAGCTGATCGACCAGACCGACGACGACGACGAGCGGCCCGTGCTCAGCTTCGCTCCGTTCGAACCGGCCTGGCCGCAGGCCGCGCTGCCACGCCAGGAGTCGATCTTCGACTGCCTGCGCGAGCGCGACGTGCTGTTGCACCAGCCGTTCGAGTCGTTCGAGCCGGTGGTGCAGTTCCTGCGCGAGGCCGTCCACGACCCCGACGTGCTCGCGATCAAGCAGACGATCTACCGCACCGGCAGCGAGTCGCCGCTGATGGACCTGCTGATCGAGGCGGCGCGGCGGGGCAAGGAGGTGATGGTCGTCGTCGAGCTGAAGGCGCGCTTCGACGAGGAGGCCAACATCAACTGGGCCGAGCGCCTCGAGGCCGTCGGCGTGCAGGTGGTCTACGGCATCGTCGGGCTGAAGACGCACGCGAAGCTGTTGCTGGTCACGCGCCGTGAGGGCGGCCGATTGCGCCGCTACGTGCACCTGTCGACCGGCAACTACAACCCGAGGACCGCGAAGCAGTACACCGACCTGGGCTACTTCAGCGCCGAGCCCGACCTGACCCGCGATGCCGACGCGGTGTTCCAGCAGCTCGCCAGCCTGGGCCGCACCAAGCCGCTGCGCGTGCTGTTGCAGGCGCCGTTCACGCTGCACAGGCAAATGCTGGTGCAGATCGAGAAGGTCGCGGCCGCGGCGCGTGCCGGGCAGCGCGCGCGCATCGTCGTGAAGATCAACGCGCTGACCGACGTGCCGCTGATCCGCGCGCTCGTGAAGGCCGGGCGCGACGGCGCCGACATCGACCTGATCGTGCGCGGCGCCTGCATGCTGGCGCCCGGCGTCAAGGGCGCGACCGAGCGCATCCGCGTGCGCTCGGTGGTGGGGCGCTTTCTCGAGCACTCCCGCATCTGCTACTTCTGCTGGGGCGACGCCGCGGACGAGGAGGCCCTGTTCCTGTCGAGCGCCGACTGGATGGGCCGCAACATGTTCGGCCGCATCGAGATCGCGTGGCCGGTGCGAGACGCGGCGATGCGCCAGCGCGTCATCGACGAGTGCCTCGTGCCCTACCTGCACGACCGCCAGGACGCCTGGCAGCTGCGCTGCGACGGCAGCTACGAACGCATCGGCACCGATGGCCCGAGTGCGCAGCAGGCGCTGGTGCAGCGCTACGCGGCGGTGCAAGCCTGATGGACCTGATCCTGTGGCGTCACGCCGAAGCCTTCGAGATGCGCGAGGTCGAGAACGACCTCGACCGCGCGCTGACGCCCAAGGGCGAACGCCAGGCGCAGCGCATGGCGGACTGGCTGAACCAGCGCCTCGCGCATTCGACGCGCATCCTGGTCAGCCCGGCGCTGCGCTGCCAGCAGACCGCGAAGGCGCTCGGCAGGAAGTTCAAGACGCTGCCGGAACTCGCGCCCGACGGCAACGGCGAGGCGCTGCTGAAGGCGGCGCGCTGGCCCGACGCGAGCGAGCCGGTGCTGATCGTCGGCCACCAGCCGACGCTGGGCTTCGTCGCGTCGTACCTGCTGGCCGGTCAGCCGGCGGGGTGGACGATCAAGAAGGGCGCGGTCTGGTGGATCCGCGGGCGCAACCGCGAGGACCGCGAGCAGGTGATCCTGCAGGCGGTGCAGTCGCCGGACTGCCTGTAGTCGCGCCGACCTACGCCAGCTTCATGCGCCGCATCAGCGCGGCATAGCGCGGGTCGTCGTGCACCAGGGCCCAGCGCGGGTCGCTGCGCACCAGCGTCATGCGCACGTCGCGCGCGGTCCAGCCGCGATCGAGTGCGTCCATCGCCGCGGACTGGTTGCCCAGCCCGCAATGGATCAACCCGATCGACGTGGGCGGCACGTAGCGCTGTCGCGCCGCGTCGGTCAAGCGCGCGAGCAGTTGCTGCGCGCGGTCGCGGTGGCCGGCCTTGGCCAGCATGAAGCCGAGGGCGGCGGTGGCTTGCGAGCTTCCCTCGGCGAGCCGATCGGCCTGTTCGACGCTCCGGATGGCGTCGGTCGTCTGGCCCTGTGCCCACTGCATGCCGCCCTGGGCGAGGTGGGCGACCCAGAAATCCGGTTCGATGTCGAACACGCGCTGCAGCCGCTGCTGTGCCTCGTCGCGCTTGCCGGCGCTGAACAGCGAACCGACCTCGAGCGTCAGCAGAATGAGCGACATCGGGTCGATCTCGCGCGCGATGCGCTGCTGCTCGGTCGCCTCGTCGTCGCGGCCGAGCACTTCCAGAAGTTGCGAGAGTCCGAAGTGCGCGTTGACCTCGCTGGGATTCAACTGGATGGCGCGGCGGAACGTGGCCTCCGCGCCCGGCCAGTCCCAGTCGTGCCAGAAGCGCACCCAGCCCAGCCCGGCGTGGCCTTCCGCGAGTTCGGGGTCGATCTCGACCGCACGCTGGGCGTTGCGCCGGGCCTCGCCGAGAGTCGCCTTCGGCTCTCCGTCGGCACCGAAGATCATGCGCCGGTGCGATTCGCCCAGTCCCGCGTAGGCGAGCGCGTAGTCCGGGTCCAGCGCGATCGCCTCGCGGTACAGCCCCATGCTTCGGATCAGCCCCGCGGTTCGGATGCCCTCGGCCTGGCGGCGTGCAGCGAGGTAGAGCTGGTAGGCGTCGACGTTGCGCGTGCCGCCAGCGCCGCTGAGCCGGTGGCGACCCCGTCGTTCGAGGTGCGGGGCCAGCACTTGGGCGACCTTGCCGGAGATCGTGTCCTGCAGGTCGAACACGCCGGTGAACTGCTCGTCGAAGCGCCCGCTCCAGGCCGCTTCGCCGCTGGTGGTGTTGAGCAGCCGCGCGGTCACGCGCACCTGGCCGCCGACGCGCTGCACCGAGCCGTCCACGATCCAGGCCACGTTCAGGTCACGCGCGGCGCGCATCGGGTCCTGCTCGGCGCCGGCAAAGCGCCGCACCGAGCCGATCGAGCGCACCGCCACGCCGGGCAGGTTCGACAGTCTCGCGATCAGGCTGTCGGCCATGCCGACCTCGAGGAGTTCGTCGCGCGCCGTCGCCGCCAGTGGCTTGAAGGGCAGGATCGCGAGCGTGGTGGGCGCCGCGGCGGCGCTTCCGGCGGCCGTTCCCGAGCCGGCCCGCCACCACCATGCGCCTGCACCGGCGGCGATCACGGCGGTACCCAACGCGGCCACGCCAAGCAACCGGCGACGCTTGTCTGCAGGGCCGTCGCCGGGGTTCGCGGCCGCAGCGGCTGCGCCGACCTTGGCGGGTTCCGCCGTGTCCCTCGAGCTGGACGCCGACGCGTCGGGCGCAGCGGCGGCCTCCGGCAGCGCCGTCACCGGCGCGACGAAACGAAAGCCGCGCTTCGGCACCGTCTGGATGAAGCGCCCCTGCTGGGCATCATCGCCGAGGGCCCGGCGCAGGGCCGAAATCGTCTGGCTGAGGCTGTTCTCCTCGACCACCAGACCGGGCCACAGCGCGGCCAGCAGCATGTCCTTGTCGAGCAGTTGCCCCGGCCGTTCGACGAAGAACAGCAGCGCGTCGAAGTGGCGCGGCGTCAGTGCGACAACGGCCTCGCCGGGGCCGACGAGTTGCCGCTGCTCGACGTCGAGGACGAAGTCGTGGAACCGGATCCGCCGCATCGATCCCTTTCACGAGGATTCAGAAAACCTTCAGGCCGATTCAAGACCCCGCTGGCGTGCATCGCCAGAGTGGGGGTCGATGGTCCATCGGCCATCTCATCCACGCATTCTGGAGCCACCATGAGTCAATTCACCTGGAAGTTTGCGGCCCTGTCCGCGTTGTCGAGCGCGGGCATGGCGATGTTGATGCAGGCCTGCGGGGGCGGCGGCAACGCCTACGCGCAGAGCGCGAGCGGGGCCGACCCGATCGAGGGCGTCTGGTCGTCGGCCGTCACGATCCAGGACTGCCAGTCCGGCGCGCCGCTCGCGACCTTCACCGGAACCACCGGCCTCGTGCGTGGCGGCGGCGCGACGGCCGTGAACAGCCAGCCCCAGGCCGGGCAGGGGCCGGGCCTCGGGGTCTGGAGCAAGCAGGCCGATGGCACGTACCTGGTGCAGTTCCGCTTCTTCCGGTTCGGCACGACGGGCGTGACCACGGGCACGCAGCGCGTCACCCGGACGCTCACGCTCGGCAGCGATGCGACGACGATGACCGGGATGATCGCTGCGCAGGTGCTCGACCCGGCCGGCACCGTGCTGCAGTCGATCTGCGGCGCCGAGACCGCGACGCGCGTGTTCTGAGCCGATTGGCGCGTCGTGGCAGGGATGGCCTGCGGGCTGCGAGCGCAGCCCGCAGGCGCTTCGGCGCTGCGTGCAACCCCTGCATTCCCGGCGCGACGGCCCCCGCGCGCCCGGGATACCATCGACCGATCCGGTTTTCCAGGTGCGATGGCTTCATGGGTCAGGTGACGTCCCTCCTCGCGGCGATCGGCCAGGGCGAGCGCCACGCGCTCGGACAACTCTACGAACTGCTCTACCCGGAGCTGCACCGGCTGGCGCACGCCCGGGTCCGGCGCAGCGGCGACCTGACGCTGCTGGACACGACCTCGCTGGTTCACGAGTCGTTCCTGCGCTTCGAGAAGTCGGGCGCCTTGAAGGTCGGCGACCGCGCCCAGTTCATGGCCTACGCCGCGAAGGTGATGCGCTCGGTCGTCGTCGACGTGATCCGGCGGCGGCAGAGCGACCGGCGCGGCGGCGATGCGCTCCACCTCGAGCTCGACGAGGCGGATTCGACGCCGCGCGCCGACCCCCGCGAGAGCGAGGCGCTGCGCGTGCACGAGTCGCTCGAGGCGCTGGCGGAGATCGACGCGCGGCTCGTGCAGGTGGTCGAGATGCGCTACTTCTCCGGCATGACCGAGCCCGAGATCGCCGATGTCCTCGGCCTGACCGTGCGCACCGTGGCCCGCGACTGGGAAAAGGCGCGGATCTTCCTGCATGCCAGCCTGCGCTGACGCCTGCGGCTCGCCCGTGCGTCGGGTGTCGTGGTCATGACGATCCACCGCGAGCGCCTCGGCGATGTGCCGGCCGCCTCGCCGCGCGACTGGCAGGACGTGCTGGAACTGCTCGACGCCGCGCTCGACCTCGACCACGCGACGCTGCCCGAATGGCTGGCGCTGCTGCCGCCCGAGCGGCCGCACCTCGTGCCGCTGCTGACGCACCTGTTCCAGACCCGCGCCGTCCTCGCCGCCGACGGTTTCCTGCGCTCGCCGCCGGCCTTCGCCTTCCTCGACGCGCCGACGCGGTTCGAGCTCGCCGCGGGCGCGCGCGTCGGCCCGTACCGGCTGTTGCGCGAGATCGGCCGTGGCGGCATGGCCGACGTCTGGCTCGCCGATCGCGCCGACGGGCTGCTCGACCGCCAGATCGCGTTGAAGCTGCCGCACCTGAGCTGGGGCAGCGCGTCGTACGCCGACCGCATGGCGCGCGAGCGCAACATCCTCGCGTCGCTGACGCACCCGAACATCGCGCGGCTCTACGACGCCGGAATCGCCGAGGACGGCCGACCGTTTCTCGCGCTCGAGTACGTGGACGGCGAGCCGATCGACACCTACGCCGTCGCGCACGGGCTGGCACTGCGCGCGCGCATCGAGCTGGTCGTGCAGGTCGCGCGCGCCGTGGCGCACGCGCACACGCAACGCGTCGTGCACCGGGACCTGAAGCCGTCGAACATCCTCGTCGATGCCGCCGGCGGAACGCACCTGCTCGACTTCGGTATCGCGAAGCTCGTCGATCCCGCCCTCGATCCGGCATCGTCGGGCGCGCTCACGCAGGCCCAGGGCCGCGCGATGACGCCGGACTACGCCTCGCCCGAGCAGATCCGCGGCGACCCGATCGGCCCGGCATCGGACATCTATTCGCTCGGCGTCGTGCTGTTCGAGCTGCTCACCGGGACGCGGCCGCATCGGCATCCGGGCGGTCTCGGCCCGGTCGCGCTGGCCGCGGCGATCGAGCGCGCCGCCGAGCCGCGCGCGAGCACCCGCGCGTCCGGCGCGTCGGTGCGCCGCCAGCTCGCCGGCGACCTCGACGCCATCCTCGGGCGCAGCCTCGCGAAGGCCAGCGACCAGCGCTATGCGACGATGGATGCGTTCGCCGACGATCTGGAACGTCACTTGCGCGGCGAGCCGGTGCGGGCGCGTGTGGCCTCGCCGTGGTACCGCAGCGAGCGCTGGGTGCGCCGGCACAAGCTCGAGGTCGCGGTCGCGCTCGCCGTACTGGCCGCGCTGCTGGGCGGCGCCTATGCGCGCGTGCTGGTGGTGCTGGCGCTGGGTGCCGGCGCGACGCTGGCGCTGTGGCAACGCAACCAGGCCCTGCGGCAGGCCGAGCGCGCGCGGGTGGCGCTGGCGCGGGCCGAGCAGGTCACGGGCTTCATCGCGTCGATCTTCACGCACGCCGTGCCGCGGCGCGGGGAGGGTGGCGTCGTCAGCGCCGCCGACCTGCTGCGCGAGGCGTCGCTGCGCATCGAGACCGATCTGGCCGATCAGCCCGAGGTCGCCGCCGAACTCGCGGCGCTGGTCGGCGCGAGCTTTAACGAGCTCGGCGAGTTGCGTGCCGGGCTGGACTGGCTGCCTCGCGCCGTCGAGCGCTGCACGCGCGCGCTCGGGCCGACCCACCGGCTGGCGCTGCAGAGCCGCTGGCGGCTGGTCGAGGCGGCCAACGGGCTCGGCGAGATCGCGGTGTCGGAGCCCTTGTTGCCGGCGCTGGTGCGCGACCTGCGCCAGGCCCGGCCGGCAGAGCCGGTGCTGTTCGTCGCCGCCCTGCGCAGCCAGGCCTTCGTGCACACGAAGCGCGCGCGCGAGCCGGACGCCATGGCGGCGTTGCACGAGGCCGTCGAGGTCGCCACCGCGCAGCTCGGCGAATCCAGCGAGGCCGCGCTGGCGTCGCGCGCAGCGCTGTCGAACACCTGCACCCACTTCGGCCGCGGCGCCGAAGCGCTCCAGGCCAGCGCGCCGGCGCTGGCCCTGGCGCGTGCGGCATTCGGGGCGCAGCGGCCGCATCCGACGCTGGTGACGATCGAGCGCTGCCACGCCGATGCGCTCGCGCGCAGCCAGCGGCCGCGCGACGCCGTCGCGCTGCTTCGACAGGTCGTGGCCGACCAGCGCGCACTCGACGCCGAGGAGACGCCGCGCGTGCGCGTCGTAATGACCACGCTGGCCTACGCGCTGCAGCTCGGCGGCCACTTCGACGAGGCCGAGACCTTGCTGGCACAGGCCGAGTCGCTGCACGAGCGGCTCACCGGCGCCGTCAACGACGAAGGCGTGCGCCTCGCCGGCGGGCGCAGTTTCCTCGCGGCGCTGCGAGGCGACGGCGCCGCGGCGCTGGCCCACGTGACGCGCGCCGTGGAACGGGCCGCGCCGGGGCACGACCCGGCGCTGTACGCGGTCGAGCACGACTGCCTGCGCGTGCTCGCGCAGGCCACGGCCGGCGAGTTCGCGTCGGCGCTCGCGGCGGCGGAGGCGATGCAGGAGCGGCTGCCGAGGTTTCCGATCCGCGATCGCGTGCGGCTGCTGCGCGCGCACGTCATGGCACTTCGCCGGGCGGGCCGGCACGCGCGGGCGGGCGAGGCCGCCGAACGGGCGTTGCTCGCGACGAGCGAAACGGGGTGCTCCGGGCTCGAGCAGGGCCTGGTGCGCGCGGAAGCCGCGCGTTGCAGCCTAGCGCTGGGTGATGCGGCGCAGGCGGAGCGCCGTTTCCGCGACGCGCTCGCGGCGTGGCGGGCCGGGCAGGTCGATGCGCCCGCGCTGCAGGCGGCACTGCAGCGCGAGATCGCGGCGTTGTCGTTGATGCATTGAGCGGCACCGCCGGCCGACACGGCGGTCGGCGAATTTCTTTCGACGCCGATGTCTTGATCCGGAACCCGGGTGCGTTCTAGGAAGCAAGGGCTCGTCATTCCGAACGGCGACGCCATACACACCGTCCTGGAGCCGCAATGACACCTGCCCGCCCGAGTTTCTTGTTGGCATCGACTTGGCCCGGTCGCGCACTGGCACTCGCTGCCGCGCTCGTCGGCACCGGCGCCGCGGCCGGCGAGCTCAGCCTCGGCGTCAGCGCCGGCGCCGACCAGGGGCGCGTCGACTGCGTGGCCTCGTTCCCATGCGACCACCGCAGCTCGCATGTGAAGCTCTACGCCGGCTACGAGGTGGCACCGGCCATCGACGTGCAGCTCGCCTTCTTCGACGCCGGCCGTTTCCGCGGCGGCGACACGACGCCGCTGGGCACGGCGTTCGGCGGCACCTTCAAGGTCAGCGGCATCGGCGTCACGGCCGGCTACCGCTGGGCGATCACGCCCGGCTGGAGCCTGGCGGCACGCGCCGGACTGGCCAGCGTGCGCACGCGCTTCGACTATGCCAACCCGGTGTGGGGCAGCGCCAGCAAGACGACCGCGCAACCATGGTTCGGCGTCGGGATCGCGTACGCGATCAGCCCGACGCTGCGCCTGGGCGTCGACTACGACATGACGCGGTTCAAGGTCCACACGACGCAGGGCCGCCTGCAGATGCTCGGCGTGGCCGCGCAGTTCTCGTTCTGAACCGGAGCTGACGCCATGACCTTCACCACGCTCGCCCCCATGTTCCGCACCGGCCTCTCGCGCGGCCTGCTGATGCGCGTCGCCGCGCTCGTCGCGGCCGCGATGCTGTCGGCCTGCGGCGGCAGTGCCGACGCGCCGCCGCCGCCCGAATCCGGCGCGGCGGCTGTGCCGCCGACCATCACGCAGCAGCCGGCCGACCTCACCGTGACGGCCGGCCAGCCCGCGAGCTTCACGGTGGCCGCCACCGGCACCGGGCCGCTGAGCTACCAATGGCAGCGCGACGGCGTCGCGATCCCCGGCGCGACCTCGGCGACCTACACGATCGCGCAGACCGTGATCCTGGACAGCGACGCCGTGTTCGGCGCCGTGGTCACGAACCTGGCGGGCAGCGCCACCAGCAACAACGCCACGTTGACCGTGAATGCGAGCGCACCGGTGCTGACGATCACGCCGCAACCCGCGGACACGTCGGTCACGGCCGGCACCGCCGCGAGCTTCACCGTCGGCGGCAATTGCAGCAGCGGGACGCTGCAGATCCAGTGGCAGCGCAGCGCCGGCGCCGGGGTCACCTGGACCGACATCGCCAGCGCGACCGCCACGACCTACTCGCTGAACACCGTGATCGGCGACAACGGCGCGCGCTTGCGCGCCCAGCTGGCCTGCAGCGGCCAGAGCGGTGCGGCGAGCAACGCGGCCACGCTCACGGTGACTGCGCCGGGCGCCCTCACGCTGAGCCTGCTGCCGATCGTCGGGTTGCGCGACCAGGCCGAGATTCCGGGGATGGCCGGCATCGATCAGGACAACGCCGGCAGCTTCAGCTTTATCACCAGCAACCGCGTCAAGCGGCTCAGCGCCGACCTCGGCACGATCAACACCGTGGCGGGCAGCCTGGCCTCGGGTTCGACCGACGGGCCGGCCGCGACGGCGCTGTTCAACATCCCGCTGGCGCTGACGCACGACGTGTCCGGCAACCTCTACGTGGCCGACAGCAACAACCACACGATCCGGCGCATCGCCGCGAGCGACGGCAGCGTCACCACGCTGGCCGGCGCCGCCGGCGTGGCCGGCAGCACCGACGGCACCGGCGCCGCGGCGCGCTTCTCGCGCCCGGGGGGCATCGCGATCGGGCCGGACGGTGACCTCTACGTCAGCGAGCTCGACGGCGGATTGATCCGTCGCGTCACGACCGCCGGCGTCGTCACCACCTACGCCGGCAGCACGGTGGGCTTTGCCGACGGCGCGGCCACGAGCGCGCAGTTCAACCGGCCGTTCGGAATCGCCGTCGCCGCCAACGGCGACGTGCTGGTCGCCGACCAGGTCAACAACCGTGTGCGCCGCATCCTGCGCGCCGGCAACGTCGCGGGCCTGGTCGAGACGCTCGCCGGCACCGGCAGCGGCGCCACGCCGATCCTCGACGGCATCGGCACCGCCGCGGTGATCCCGTTCCCGAGCGGGCTCTACGTGCGCGGCAACACGCTCATGGTGCGCGACAACGCCGGGCTGCTGCGCCAGATCGACCTGACGACCGCCGCCGTGACCACCCTGACCGGCTCGCGCACGCTCGGCGAAGGCTATGCCGACGGCAGCGCGGCCGTCGCGCGGCTGCGCAACCTCGGCTCGGGCATCACCGGCGCGCCGGGCGGCGGCTTCATGCTCGCCGACGACATCGCGCTGCGCACCGTGAGCGCGGCCGGCGATGTGCGCACGATCGCCACGTCAGGTGCGCTCGGCGTCACGGCGACGGGCGTCGGCGTGCTCGCGCAGATGCCGATCGTCTCGCCGCAATCCATCGCCGTCGATCCGGCCGGCAACGTCGTGATCGCCGACAGCAGCGCCCGGATGGTGCGGCGCATCGACCCGTCCGGCGTGGTCACGCTGGTGGCCGGCCTGATCCC
>JAYSLR010000030.1:0-3033 GCA_043725365.1 Rhizobacter sp.
CCGGCGCGCGCCGCGCACAGCGCTGCGAGTGCCGCAGCACCGCTGGCGCCCCAGAACACCGCCGCGAAACCGTACGCCTCGCTGACGACGCCGCCGGCAATGCCGCCGATCACGCCCGACGCGCCGTAGCCGAGCAGCGTGTAGAGCGCCTGACCGCGCCCGCGCAGCCGGCCCGGAAAGTGCCGGTTGATCACGCCGATGCACGAGCTGTGCTGTGCTGCGAACGTGAACGCGTGCGTGCACTGCACCAGCACCAGCAACGCCGGGACCGTGCCGAACGCCGCGGTCACCGCGAAGCGCAGCGCCGCGACCGCCGCCGCCAACGTCAGCCAGGCATGCGGCGTGCGCCGCGCCAGCCAGGCGCCCTGGAACCAGAACCAGATCACCTCGGCCGTCACGCCGACGGCCCAGATCAGCCCGATCGCGGTCTTGCCGTAACCGAGCGAGGCCAGGTACAGCGAGAAGAACACGTACAGGCTGGTGTGCGCCAGCACGGTGAAGAACACGCCGGCGAAGAACCAGGCGACGACCGGCTCGCGCAGCACGGCGAGCGCGCCCGGCGCGGCGCCGCTGTCGTGCGGCGCCTCCTTCAGCGTCGGCAGCCGGACCGCGGCGACCAGCAGCGCGGCCAGCAGCGCGACGACGAGCCACGGGAATGCCCGCACCCCGATCGCCTGCAGCAACGCGCCGCTGCCGACCACCGTGACGATGAATCCGATCGAACCCCAGACCCGCACCCGCCCGTAGCGCGCCGCGTCCAGCGTGGCCCCGGCACTGACGAAGTGCGCCAGCGCCGCCTCGCTGATCGGGATCACGCCGGCGGTGCAGACGAACAGCGCCACCGTCACCGCCGCGATCCAGCCGTAACGCGGCGACACGAAATAGCCGCAGGCACACAGCAGCGCCAGCGCCACCGCGATGCGCAGCAGTTGCGTGCGCCGCCCGCCGTGGTCGGCCAGCCAGCCCCAGGCGTACGGGGCGAACAGCCGCGTCGAGCTCTGCAGCGACGCGAGGGCGCCGATCGCCAAGGTGCTGTAGCCCAGCTGCTGGAACCACAGCGGCGCGTAGGTGCCGAACAGCCCGGCGTACGAGAAGTACGCGAACGAGACGGCGCTGAACGCGAACAGCGTGCGCCGTGCCGGCGCGGCCCCGGACTGCGCCGGCCGCATCAGCCGCGCAACGGCGCCTGCGCAGGGATCGGCGCGGTCGCCACGACCACGTCGCCGCACTGCGCGCGGTGGCGCCGCGCGTGGTCCATCAGCACCAGCGCCAGCATCGCCTCGGCGATCGGCGTCGCGCGGATGCCGACGCAGGGGTCGTGGCGGCCGAAGGTCTCGACCGTCGCGGGCTGGCCCGCCAGGTCGATCGACTGGCGCGGGCTGCGGATCGAACTGGTCGGCTTGATCGCGACGCTGACGGTGATGTCCTGGCCGGTCGAGATGCCGCCGAGCACGCCGCCGGCGTTGTTGCTGCGAAAGCCTGCGGGCGTCAGCTCGTCGCCGTGCGTCGTGCCGCGCTGCGCCACCGCCGCGAAGCCGGCGCCGATCTCGACGCCCTTGACCGCGTTGATGCCCATCATCGCCTTCGCGATGTCCGCGTCGAGCTTGTCGAACAAGGGCTCGCCCAGGCCGACCGGCACGCCGCGCGCGGCGACGAAGATGCGCGCACCGCAGCTGTCGCCAGCCTTGCGCAGCTCGTCCATGTAGGCCTCGAGACGCGCGATGTCGCTCGCGTTGGCGGCGAAGAACGGGTTGTTCGGGATGTGCTCCAGCGACTCGAACGGGATCACGAGGTCGCCGATCTGCGTCATGTGGCCGACGAACGTGGTGCCGTGCTGCTCGTGCAGCCATTTGCGCGCGACCGCACCGGCACCGACCATCGGCGCGGTCAGCCGTGCCGACGCGCGGCCGCCGCCACGCGGATCGCGCAGCCCGTACTTGTGCAGGTAGGCATAGTCGGCGTGGCCAGGGCGGAAGGTATTCAGGATGTTGCCGTAGTCCTTGCTGCGCTGGTCGGTGTTGCGGATCAGCAGGCAGATCGGCGTGCCGGTCGTCTTGCCTTCGTAGACGCCCGACAGGATCTCGACCGCGTCGGGTTCGTTGCGCTGTGTCACGTGCCGCGAGGTGCCGGGGCGGCGCCGGTCGAGCTCGGGCTGGATGTCGGCCTCCGACAGCGCCATGCCGGGCGGGCAGCCGTCGATCACGCAGCCGATCGCCGGACCATGGCTCTCGCCGAAATTGGTGACGCGGAACAGTTCGCCGAGGGTGCTGCCGGACATGGGTGGCTCGAAGAGTGGGGGCCGGAACGCAAACCACCGCCCGAAGGCGGTGGCGCGGCTCGATTCTAAGGCGGGCGATCAGGAAGTCTGCTCGTCGCGCGGCTCGCTTTCGACCGGCCAGTCGCGGATGTAGGCCTTCAGCATGCGGTTCTCGAAGTCCTGCCCGTCGACCACCGCCTTGGCCACGTCGTAGAACGAGATCACCCCCATCAGCGTGCGCTGGCTCATCACCGGCATGTAGCGCGCATGGCGCCCGAGCATCATGCGGCGCACCTCGTCGATCTCGGTCTCGGGGGTGCAGGTCAGCGGGTGGTCGTCCATCACGCTGCGCACCTGCGTGCCGCCGAGCGCACCATCGTTCTTGACGATCGCCTGGATCACCTCGCGAAACGTCAGCATGCCGGTCAGCTCGCCGTGGTCCATCACGACCAGCGAACCGATGTCGCGCTCGGACATCGCGTCGACCGCCTCGCGCAGCGCCTGGTCCGGCGATACCGTGAACAGCGTGCCGCCCTTGACGCGGAGAATGTCGCTGACTTTCATGGGCCACTCCCGGAGCGATGTTGTGAGTTCAATATAGCCCACAATGCCCGGCCAGCACACCCTCGGAACCCGACCCTCGCAGCGGAGACCCCATGCCCGGCCCTTCTGACCCCGGCTTCGACACGCTGGCGCTGCACGCCGGCGCAGCGCCCGACCCGGCCACCGGCGCGCGCGCCGTACCGATCCACCTGACCACCTCGTTCGTGTTCGAG
>JAYSLR010000031.1:0-4990 GCA_043725365.1 Rhizobacter sp.
CGATCGAGGTCCTGCGATGACACGCTTCTTGTTCGCCGCGCTGGTGGCCGCCGTTCCGCTCGCCGGCCACGCCGCCCGCCCGGCGGTAGACCTGCAGTGCGTCGCCTTCGGCATGGGCCCGCAGCTCGAATGCACGGTGCGCCTGCGCAGCGCCGACGGCCAGCCGCTGGTCGGCGCCGACGTGACCCTGGGCGCGACCATGCCGTCGATGCCTATGGCCCACCAGGTCAAGCCGGCGAGCGCCGCGCCGACCGGCACGCCGGGCGAATACCGCGGCCGGCTCGGGCTCGAGATGACCGGCGCCTGGGCGGTGCAGGTCGACGTCGCCGGCCCGCTGCGCGATCGCGTCGCCCGCACGCTGCAGGTCGACCAATGCGAAGGCGACCGCCGTTGCGCCGTGCCCCCGGTTTCCCCCGCTGCCGCGAAGCCGGCGCGCAAACCCTGAACACCAAAAAGGAGAGAGAGACCCCATGGCTGCCCAGAACCTGCTCGCTGACCGCACCATCATCGTCACCGGCGCCGCCACCGGCATCGGCCAGGCCTTCGCGGTGGGCTGCGCCGCGCAAGGCGCGAACGTCGTCATCGCCGACCTCAACTCCGCCGACGAGACTGTCGCGCTGGTCGAGCAGGTCGGCGGGCGCGCGCTGGCCGTCAAGGTCGACGTGTCCGACGACGCCTCGACCCAGGCGATGGCCCAGGCCGCGCTCGACCGCTTCGGACGCATCGACGGCCTCGTCAACAACGCCGCCTACTTCCGCGAGGTCAAGCTCACGCCCTTCGAGGAGATCGACCCGGCCATCTGGGACCGCATCTTCCAGGTCAACGTGAAGGGCGTCTGGCAGTGCAGCAAGGCGGTGCTGCCGGCGATGCGCAAGCAGGGCGGCGGCGCCATCGTCAACATCGCCTCGGTGGTGGCCGTGGCCGGCCAGCCGGGCTACCTGCACTACGTGGCGACCAAGGGCGCGGTGCTGTCAATGACCAAGGGCCTGGCCAAGGAATGCGGCGCGCACGGCGTACGCGTGAACGTCATCGCGCCGGGGTTCGTGATCACCGGCGCGACCCAGAATCGCCCGATCGAGTGGCAGCAGAGCTTCCTGAAGGCCCGCGCGATCTCGCGCGAGCAGCGCCCGGACGACCTGGTCGGCACCGCGCTGTACCTGCTGAGCGACCTGTCCGGTTTTGTGAGCGGCCAAACCATCATCGTCGACGGTGGCCACATCATGTACTGATGGAGACAAACGTGAGCGACCTCATCCTGCACCAATACGCCTTTTCCACCTTCTCCGAGAAGGTGCGCGTTGCGCTCGGCCTGAAGGGCCTGGCCTACCGTTGCGTCGACATCGCTGGCGTGCCGCCACGCCCGCTGCTCGAGCCGCTGACCGGTGGCTACAGGCGTGCGCCCGTGCTCCAGGTGGGCGCCGACATCTACTGCGACACGAACATCATCCTGCCTGCGCTCGAACGGCTGTTCCCCGCGCCCCAGCACCCGACGTTCTACCCGGACGGCAACGAAGGCCTCGCGCGTGCACTGGCCTTCGCCTGGGAACGCGCGATTTGGATCCCGACCATTGGCGTGCTGACGCACTTCATCGGCGAGCACATCCCGCCCGAGTTCATCAAGGACCGCAAGGAGGGCTACCTCTACGTCGACATCAGCAAGGAGGCGATGGCGCCGGACCTGCCGCTGTACCGCCAGCGCGTGACGGCGCAGTACGCCTGGCTGAAGACGCAGCTCGCCGACGGCCGCCGCTTCGTCTTCGGCGCTGCGCCGAGCGCGCTCGACCTCGCGTGCTACCAGACGATCTACCTGCTGCGCAAGAACTGCCCGGCCGACGTCGACACGATGCTCGGCATCGGCGGCTCCGCCTGCCCTATCCCCGGCTGGTACGAGCGCATCGCCGCGCTGGGCCAAGGCACGCCGACGCCGATGAGCGCCGAGGACGCGTTCGCCGCTGCGCGCGACACCAAGCCCGCGCCGGTGACGCACCTGCTGCCGAACGGCGACCCCGGCGGCCTGCCGGCCGGCGCCAAGGTCACCGTCACGCCCGACGACAACGCGCGCGTGCCAGTGGCCGGCACGCTCGTCGCGGCCAGCGACACCGAAATCGTCATCCACCGCCGCGACCCGCAGGCCGGCGACCTGCACATCCACTTCCCGCGGCTGGGCTTCGACGTCCTGCCCGCCTGAACCATTCCAAAAGGAGACAGACCATGAGCGTTCTCGAAGCCAACAAGCAACTGTGCCGCGACTACTTCAAGGCCTTCCTGGCCGGCGACAAGGCCTGGTGGGCGCAGTACATCGCGCCGACCTTCGTGCGCCACGACGCCGGCCTGCCGTTCGAAGTGCGCGGCCCGGCCGGCGTCGCCCAGTTGCACGACGCGCTGCTGCCCGCCTTCCCCGACATGCAGTTGCCGCTGCTGGACTTCGTCGCCGAAGGCGAGAAGGTGCTGGTGCGCCTGCGCGTCCAGGCCACGCACACCGGGCCGTTCGGCGACATGGCGGCCACCGGCCGCAAGATCGACATCGGCGTGCTCGACCTGTTCCAGATCCGCGACGGCGTGCTGATCGAACACTGGGCGATGCTCGACAACCTGGGCATGCTCAAGCAGCTCGGCGCGCTGCCGGCCTGACACAGACAGAGAGAGACGCTCGATGCACCTGCTGATCAACACCACCTCGCCGTACACCCGCATCGCGCGCATCGCGCTGGCCGAGAAGGGCTACGCCGACACCACCACCGAGCTCGTCGATCCCTGGGGCGACACGCCCAACTTGCTGCAGGCCAACCCGTCGGGCCGGGTGCCCACGCTGCTGACCGGCGATGGCCACGCCCTGACCGAGTCGCTGCTGATCCTGCTCTGGCTCGAGCACCAGCGGCCGCAGCCCTCGCTGCTGGGTGTCGACGCCACCGGCGCCGTCGCACGCGCCGGCCTGGCGATGGGGGTGATCGACGCCGCGGTGCACACGCTGATCGGACGCAAGATCACCACCCCGTCGTTCGATGCCTCGCCGGTGGGCCAGCGCCGGCGGCGCACGATGGTCGAGGGCCTGCAGCGGCTCGAAGCCGATGCGCCGGCGTACGCCGTCGGCACGCCTGTGATCGACGTCATCACCGCCGTGGTCGCACTCGACTACGTCGACTTCCGCTTCCCGAAGGCCGCGTGGATGCCGGCACTGCCGCGCCTGCGCGCACTGGCGGCCCAACTGGCCCCGCGTGCATCGTTCGAAGCCAGCCGGCCGGTCTGACAGGAGGGCCTGACCCATGCGCCTGTTCTTCAGCACCACCTCGCCCTATGCGCGCGTGGCGCGCATCGCACTCGCTGAAAAGGGCCTGGACACGGTCGAAGGCACGCTCACCGACCCCTGGCACGACGCGCCCGCGCTGCTGGCCGCCAACCCCAGCGCGCGCGTGCCGGCGCTGCTGCTCGACAGCGGGTTGCCGATCACCGAGAGCCTGCTGATCGTGCTCTGGCTGGAGACGCAGCGCCCGCAGCCCTCGCTGCTCGGTGCGCAGCCGGACCAAGCCATCTCGCGTGCCGGCGTCGCGATAGGCGCGATCGACGCCGCGGCCGCCATCATCATCAGCCGCCGTATCGACCCAGGCTTCGACGAATCGCCGCTGGGCCTGCGCCGCCGACGCTCGGTGGTCGCGGCGCTCGAACGGCTGGAGGCCGATCCGCCCGCGCTCGGCGACCGCGACGCCACCGCCGACCTCGGCGTGATCGCGGCCGTGACGCTGCTCGACTACATCCGCTTCCGTTTCGCCGCCGCGACCTGGGTGCCCGCGACGCCGCGACTGGACGCACTGGCCTCACGTGCCCGCGAGCGACCGTCGTTCGCGTCGACGCTGCCGCGCGACATGCCCAAGACCTGAACCGAAGGCATTCCCAGGCCCGCAAAGTCCATCGAGGTGCGCGCCCCGTTCGACCGCGCGCCGGTCGGCACGGCCGCAACTGCGTGGAGGTACTGGTACTGCGCACCGAGGGCGCTCAGGTGAGTGCGACCGCGTCGGTCGCTGGGTCGAAACCGCCGTGGCCGATGGCTCAGCCTTCGTCGTCGCCTTCCTCGGCGTACTCCTGCAGGTGGGTCACCAGGGCCTGCAGCGCCGAGCCGGCTGCCGGCTCGGCGCGCAGGCACAGCAGCATCCGGCGGCGAGCCCAGGGTTCGGTCAGCGGCAGGACGCGCAGCCGCATCGCCGGCGCGAAGCTGCGCGCGGCGCGCAGCGGCAGCACGCCGATGCCGAGCCGCGCCTCGACCGCGCGGCAGACCGCTTCGAAGCTGCGCACCTGCACGCGCAGCGCGATCGGCTGCATCATGCGCGCCGCCTGCGCCGCCAGCAACTGCGTCAGCGTGCTGCCGCCTTCGAGCCCGACCAAGTCGCGCTCCAGCAGGTCGGCGAAGCTGATCTCGCGCCCGGCCATCGGGTCGTCCTCGCGCAACACGGCCGACAACTGGTCGCTGCGGTAGTGGGCCGTCCAAAGGCCCGTGGTGTCGACGCCCTCCATCGCCACGCCAAGGTCGATCTCGCCGCTGCGCACGCCACGCACCGCGCCTTCGCTCCAGCACTCCGCCAGCACCACGCGCGCATCGCTGCGCGCAGCCTGGAAGCGGGCGATGTCGCCGGGCAGGTACTGCGTCATCGCCGAGGTGTTGCCGTGCACGCGCAGCACCGTCTGCTCGCCGCGCGCGTAATTGCCCATCTCGGCGCGCATGTGGTGCACGCTGGCGATGACCTCGCGCGCCAGCTTCAGCAGCCGCCCGCCGGCCGGCGTGAGGTCCAGGCCGCGCGAATGACGCTCGAACAACTGGGCCTTGAACTTGTGTTCCAGCAGCGACAGGCGCCGGCTGGCCGCAGGCACGGTGATCAGGCTGGCTTCGGCGGCACGGGTGAGGTTGCGCATCTCGGCCGCGCGGACGAACAGGGCCAGCGAATCGAGGTCGGGCAGCATGCCGCGATTGTGGGCCTGGCGGATGCTGCGTTGCCGCCGC
>JAYSLR010000032.1:0-9357 GCA_043725365.1 Rhizobacter sp.
CACCGCTGCAAGGCGCGTCGCTGGCCGACGCGCAGGTCGGCACGCTGACCGACGATGCCTCGACCTGGGGGCTGCACACGGTGCTGGACGGCCTGCGATACACGCGCTTCGGCAAGGGCGCCCCGACCGATGGGGCGATGCGCCTGGACTGGCTGCTGCGCCAGCGCAGCGACCACCTCGGCGCCGATTTCCGGCCCGCGCCCTGGCGCCAGGTGATCTGCGTTCTCGACGACATGGGCCACGGCGCGAGCGCGCGCGCGGTCGCGATCGGGCGCGAGCGGCACCTGCGGCGCATCGGCGCGATAGGTCGCGGTGCGCCGCGCGGCCTGCGCTGGCTCGTGCGGCTCGGTCACGGGCTGTTCGGCCTGGCGGCCGGCCACGGGCATCGGCCGCTGCGGCTTCTGGCGGGCGCCGCGGCAGTCTGGCTGCTGTGCGGCATGGCCTACTGGGCCGCGGCCGACGGCTTCGCGCCGAGCGCCGAGCTGCTCGCGGCCGCGCCGCGTCTGGCCGCGTGCCGGCCCGACTGCGCCGCGTCGCCGGTGACCCTGCCGGCGTTCCAGCCGCTGGCCTATTCGCTCGATCTGCTGCTGCCGTTCGGCGACCTGCAGCAGCAGCGCCACTGGGCGCCCGCGCGCGGCGCGTTCGCGCCGGCGTTCGAAGCCGCGATCGGCATGCCGGCGCTGGGCCTGCTGGGCCGGATCGAGGCGGCCTGCGGCTGGGCGCTCGCGCTCGCCGCGCTGCTCAGCCTGGCCGGCCGGGCCGGGCGCGAGCGGCGCGGCTGAGCGGCGCCGCACCGGCCTTCACGATGTGAAGCCGCCGCCGCGGCAGGCGGTGGTACAACGCGCCTTCGGTCCGGAACTTGCTGGACGCCGACAATGCAGAATCGACCCGGCAAAGGAACTCACTGATGGCGCACATCCATTTCATCGGCGGCGAGAAAGGCGGCGTCGGCAAGTCGCTGACGGCACGCGTGCTGGCGCAGTACATGATCGACAAGAACATCCCGTTCCTCGGCTTCGACACCGACCGCTCGCATGGCGCGCTGATGCGCTTCTATGCCGGCTACGCGTCGCCGGTCGTGATGGACCATTACGAGGCGCTCGACGTGATCGTCGAGGCCGCGTCCGAGCAGCCCGAGCGCCGCATCCTCGTCGACCTCGCGGCGCAAACGCACGAGCCGCTGGTCAAGTGGATGGACGACGTCGGCATGATCAACATGGCCGAAGAGATGGGCATGACGATCCACTACTGGCACGTGATGGACTCCGGCAAGGACTCGGTCGACCTGCTGCAGCGCCTGCTTGACCGCTTCGGCACCGGCCTGAAGTACGTGCTGGTGCGCAACCAGATCCGCGGCAACGACTTCTCGGTGCTCGAGCAGTCGGGCCAGCAGCAGCGCGCGCTCGAGCTCGGCGCGAAGATCGTCTCGATCAAGAAGCTCCACGACGGCGTGATCCAGAAGATCGACGCCGGCAGCAGCAGCTTCTGGAAGGCCAAGAACCCGCAGGAGCCGAACAGCGGCGGGCTCGGGCTGATGGACCGCCAGCGCGTCAAGATGTGGCTGCGCGACGTCTACCGCGAGATCGACGATGTGGGTGTCTGATCGCGCCGGCGCGGCACGGCTGGCGGCGACGCTGGCGGCTGCCTCAGCGCTCGGCGGCTGCGCCGTCGTGACGGTCGCGGGCGCGGCCGCCGGCGCGGCGATCTCGGTCACCGGCGCGGTCATCGGCACCGGGGTCACGGTCGCCGGCAAGGTGATCGAGAAGACCGTCGACCTCGTCACGCCCGGCAGTTCCTCCGTGCCATGAACCAGCCGCTCGGCACCCGACGCCGGCTGCTGCAGGGCACGACCGCGCTGGCGTTCGCGCCCTGGCTGCTGCGCCACGCGCGCGCCGCCGACGTGCCGCGCTTCGCGCTCGGCATCGCGTCGGGCCAGCCGCGCGCCGACGGCATGGTGCTGTGGACGCGGCTCACCGGCCCCGAGCTGCCGGAGCGCACGCCGGTGCAGTGGGAGATTGCCCGCGACGCGGCCTTCACCGACATTGCCGCGCGCGGCGAGGAAGTGGCCGAGGCGAGCTGGGCGCACAGCGTGCACGCCGAGCCGGCCGGTCTGGCGCCGGCACGCTGGTACTGGTATCGCTTTCGCGCGCTCGGTCAGCAAAGCGCGGTCGGCCGCACCCGCACCGCACCGGCGCCGGGCGACGCCGCGGGATCGCTGAACTTCGTGATCACGAGCTGCCAGCGCTGGGACGTCGGCCACTACGCGGCCTGGCGCGACATCGCGGCCGACTCGCTCGACCTCGTGATGTTCCTGGGCGACTACATCTACGAGTACGCGACGAGCTCGAAGGCCGTGCGCCCGCTCGAGGGCGGCCACGTGCGCACGCTGGCACAGTACCGCGCACGCTACGCGACGCACAAGAGCGATCCAGCGCTGCAGGCCGCGCACGCGAGCGCGCCGTGGCTGCTGGTCTGGGACGACCACGAGGTCGGCAACGACTACGCCAACCTGCAGGGCCAGGAGCTGGAGCCCGACTTCAGGGCGCAACGCGCCGCTGCCTACCGCGCCTACTGGGAGCACATGCCGTTCCCGAAGGCCGTGCGGCCGCTCGACGAGAACATGCGCATCACCGGCCGGCTCGACTGGGGGCGCCTCGCGCGCATCCACCTGGTCGACGATCGCCAGTACCGCGACCCGCAGGTCTGCCCGAAGCCGGGCCGGGGCGGCTCGAACACCGTGGCGCTGAAGGACTGCCCGGCGCTGCTGGACCCGAAGCGCACGCTGCTCGGTGCCGAGCAGGAGCAGTGGCTCGCGCAGGGCTGGGACCTGGCGCGGCCGTGGAACCTGCTCGCCCAGCAGACGCTGATGGCGCGCTGCTCGTGGACCGACCCGGGTCCTCCGGGCAACGGCGCCGGCACCTACTGGACCGACGGCTGGGACGGCTACCCGGCGGCGCGCAAGCGCCTGCTCGATGCGGTTGCGCAGCGCCAGGTGCCCGGCGTGGTCGTGCTCGGCGGCGACGTGCACAGCCACTTTGTCGCCGACCTGAAGGCCGACTACGACGACCCGGCGGCCCAGGTGATCGCGAGCGAATTCTGCGGCACCTCGATCACCAGCCTGTCGCTGCCGCAGGCGCGGCTCGATGCGGCGCGCGGCTTCAACCCGCACCTGCACTACGCGCGCAGCGACCGGCGCGGCTACGTGCGTTTCGCGCTCGACGCGAAGCGGCTGCAGGCACAGCTGCGTGTCGTCGACGATGCGCTCGACCCGGCCAGCGGCGTGTCGACCGCGGCGCGCTTCATCGTCGACGCGGCGCGGCCCGGCGTGGTCGCGGCCTAGAACAGCGCGGCGCCCGCGTCGAGCAGGCTCTTCGACAGCTCGGCCAGCTGCGCGTTCGCATCCGACGAGGGCGCGGCGCTGGCACGTGCGGTCCACATCAGCCGGCCCGAGGCGACATCGGTGACGCGGCCGTTCATCGCGTAGCCGACGCTGACCTGGCCGCCGCCGATCGGCGCCGACACGCCGATGCTGCCGGCCGAATGGCGCCCGAAGCCGCCGATGCCCAGGCCGAGCGAGATCCCGGGGCTGACGCTTTGCGAGGCCAGCCCGACGCTGAAGCTGAACACCGCCTTCGCACCGGCCGCGCGCGCGGCCGGCACGTACTGCATGTCGGACACGCCCGGCGGCGGCGCCGGCACGGCGTTCGGCGCGGGCAGCACCGAACGCACGCCGCGCGCGGCCAGGTCGGCGACGACCCGGTCTTCGCAGATGCGCTTGAGAACCAGCTCGCCGGTCTCGCAGCTCACCAGCACGGTCGCGCCGCGCAGGTAGGCCGCGGGCAGCTCGATGCTGCGCCATTGCGCATCGACGCCGGTGCTGGCGCAGCCCGCCATGAGCGCTGCGGCCGCGCCGAGCGCCAGCGCGAGGGTTCGAGTGATGGTCGGCATGGTCTCTCCTTCGGGATCATTGAACGCGACGGGCCCGTCGACTCAGTTGATCGGCGTCAGTTTCGCGACCGACAGCGCGAGCCACTTCATGCCGTGGCGGCCGAAGTTGACCTGAGCGCGTGCGTCGACGCCGCTGCCTTCGAGCGTGACGATCACGCCCTCGCCGAACTTGGTGTGGAACACGCTCTGGCCCGAACGCAGACCGTGACTCGGCGCCTTCGGCACGAGCGCCGGGGCAGCCGGCAGGCCACTGACGTTACCGGCGCCGACGATCGAATGCAGGCCCGACCCGCGCGCCCACGCCGCCTGGTAGTCGCGCTGGAAGCCCGAGCCGAAGCCCTGGTTGCGCGGCGTGATCCACTTCAGCGCGGCCTCGGGCAGTTCGTCGACGAAGCGGCTCTTGACGTTGTAGCGCGTCTGGCCGTGCAGCATGCGGGTCTGCGAGAAGCTCAGGTACAGGCGCTTGCGCGCGCGCGTGATCGCGACGTACATCAGGCGCCGCTCCTCCTCGAGCCCGTCGGCGTCCGCGGCCGAGTTCTCGTGCGGGAACAGGCCCTCCTCCAGGCCGGTGATGAACACGCAGTCGAACTCCAGGCCCTTCGCGGAGTGCACCGTCATCAGCTGGATCGCGTCCTGCCCGGCCTGGGCCTGGTTGTCGCCGGCCTCGAGCGAGGCGTGCGTCAGGAACGCCGCCAGCGGCGACATGATCTCGCCGGTCTCGGCATCGGGCGCCTGCGCGAGGGGCGCAATCGTGCCCTTCGCCGCTTCCGCGCCCGGCGTGTTGAACTCGGCGCGGCCCGCTTCGTTGCCATCACCATGCTCGTCCACCGGCAGCGCGACGGCATCCTTGCCGAACCCTTCCTGCGTGACGAAGGCCTCGGCGGCGTTGACGAGTTCATCCAGGTTCTCGAGCCGGTCCTGGCCTTCCTTGTCGGTCTTGTAGAACGCGACCAGGCCCGACGCGCCGAGCATGTGCTCGATGATGTCGCGCAGGGTCAGCCCGCGCGTCTTCTCGCGCATGCCGTCGATCAGCGCGACGAACGCCTGCAGGTTCGCGCCGGCCTTGCCGCTGAGCGCGCCGACGCTTTGATAGAGGCTGCGGCCGCTCGCACGCGCCGCGTCCTGCAGCTGCTCGATCGAGCGCGCGCCGATGCCGCGCGTCGGAAAGTTGACGACGCGCAGGAAGCTCGTGTCGTCGCTCGGGTTCTCGATCAGGCGCAGGTAGCTCAGCGCGTGCTTGACCTCGGCGCGCTCGAAGAAGCGCAGCCCACCGTAGACCTTGTACGGCACGCCGGCGTTGAACAGGGCGCTCTCCATCACGCGGCTCTGCGCATTGCTGCGGTACAGCAGCGCGATGTCGCTGCGCGGCGTGCCCTCGCGATGCAGTTGCTGCGCCTCCTCGACGAACCAGCGCGCCTCGTCGAAGTCGCTCGGCGATTCGCGCACCCGCACCGGCTCGCCCGGCCCGGCCTCGGTGCGCAGGTTCTTGCCCAGGCGGTTCGTGTTGCGCGCGATCAGCTCGTTGGCGGCGTCGAGGATGTTGCCGAACGAGCGGTAGTTGCGCTCCAGCTTGATCACGTGGTCGACCTTGAACTCGCGTTCGAACGCGGCCATGTTGCCGACCTGCGCGCCGCGGAAGGCGTAGATGCTCTGGTCGTCGTCGCCGACCGCGAACACCGCGGTGCCAGGTCCCGCAAACATCTTCAACCAGGCGTACTGCAGCTTGTTGGTGTCCTGGAACTCGTCGACCAGGATGTGGCGGAAGCGGTGCTGGTAATGCTCGCGCAACGCGTCGTTGTCGCGCATCAGCTCGTAGGTGCGCAGCATCAGCTCGGCGAAGTCGACCACGCCCTCGCGCCGGCACTGCTCCTCGTAGGCCTGGTAGACCTGCACCTGCACGCGCGAGAGCTCGTCCTTGACCTCGCAGTCCTTCGGGCGGTAGCCGTTGTCCTTCGCG
This sequence comes from Rhizobacter sp., assembly GCA_043725365.1. Lineage (GTDB taxonomy): Bacteria > Pseudomonadota > Gammaproteobacteria > Burkholderiales > Burkholderiaceae_C > LMDS01. Next base: position 5,906 of record JAYSLR010000032.1, read on the forward strand.
CCGGCGATGAACCACGTGACCTGCTTCGGAACGAAGCGCTCTTCGTCGAGGTTCATCGCCTTGATGACGCGCTTGACCGCCGAGAGCTGGTCGGCCGAATCGAGAATCTGAAAACCCTGCGGCAGCCCCGCGAGCTTCCAGTGCGCGCGCAGGAAGCGGTTGCACAGGCCGTGGAAGGTGCCGATCCACATGCCGCGCACCGGAATCGGCAGCATCGCGCCCAGGCGCGTCAGCATCTCCTTCGCCGCCTTGTTCGTGAACGTGACGGCCATCACGCCGCCGGGCGAGAGTTGGCCGGTCTGGATCAGCCAGGCGATGCGCGTCGTCAGCACGCGCGTCTTGCCCGAGCCGGCGCCGGCCAGGATCAGCGCGGGGCGCGCCGGCAGCGTCACCGCGGCGAGCTGTTCGGGGTTCAGGTTGCGCAGCAGCGGCGAGTCGGCGGCGACGCCTTGATGGGATTCAGGGAGCATGCCGGGATTGTCGGGGTTCGCCGCCCTGCCCGCACCGGGCCGCCGCGCCGGCGGACGGAAGGTCGACGACCTATAGTGCATCGACGCCGCGTCACCCTGAAGAGCCCACGCCGATGCCCGACTCCTGCTGCAGCCCGCCGCCGCCCTCGGCCGACCCCGCCTACCGCCGCATCCTGTGGATCGCGCTGCTGTTGAACGCCGCGATGTTCGTGGTCGAGATCGCCGGCGGGCTGCGCTCGGGCTCGGTCTCGCTGCTGGCCGATGCGATCGATTTCTTCGGCGACGCGGCGAACTACGGCCTGTCGCTGGCGGTGCTGTCGATGGCGCTGGCAGTGCGCGCGCGGGCCGCACTGCTGAAGGCCGCGTCGATGGCGGGATTCGGCGTGTTCGTGCTCGGCCGCGCGCTGTGGAGTGCGGCGAACGGCGAGCCGCCGCAGGCGCTGACGATGGGTGCGGTCGCGCTGCTGGCGCTGGCCGTCAACGCCGCGGTCGCGTGGATGCTGTACCGCTACCGCGAGGGCGATTCGAACATGCGCTCGGTCTGGCTGTGCTCGCGCAACGATGCGTTCGGCAACATCGCGGTCGCGCTGGCCGCGCTCGGCGTGTTCGGCACCGGCGCGGCCTGGCCCGATCTGCTGGTCGCGCTCGGCATGGCGGCGCTGGCGTTGAGCGGCGCGTGGTCGGTGATGCGCCAGGCGCGCCGCGAGCTGCGCACCGGGCCGGCGACCGCGGGCTGAGAGTGTGAGAGAGGCGGCTCAGGACGGGTCGATCACGCGCGCAGGCCCGACCGGCCCCTCGCGCCGGCCCAGCTGGAAGAAGATGCCGGCCGCCAGCGCCGACAGCGCGCCCATGCACAGGTAGGTCGCGTGGAAGGTGGGCGACAGATCCGTACCGGCGGAGCCCGCGGGCGCGGCGAACGCGGCCAGCAACGCGCCGGCCGCGGCCACGCCCAGGCTCATCGACAGCTGCATCACGACCGAGAGCAGGCTGTTGCCGCCGCTGGCGCGTGCGTCGTCGAGGTCGCCCAGCGTCAGCGTGTTCATCGCGGTGAACTGCATCGAGTTGCAGATGCCGAACAGGCCCAGGTAGACCAGGATCGCGAGGTGCGGCGTGCCGCGATCGACGAGCGAGAAGCCGCCGATGAAGCAGCCCAGCAGCAGCGTGTTGGTCACCAGCACGCGGCGGTAGCCGAAGCGCTTGATCAAGCGCTCGGCGACGAACTTGATCAGCATCGCGCCGACCACGGTCGGCACCATCGTCAGGCCCGCCACGCTGGGCGAGTAGCCCAGGCCGACCTGCAGGAACAGCGGGGTCAGGAACGGCATCGCGCCGCTGCCCAGGCGCGCGAACAGGTTGCCCAGGATGCCGACCGAGAAGGTCGGGATCCGGAACAGCGTCAGGCTGAACAGCGGCTTGTCGGTGCGCGCCGCGTGCACCCAGTAGGCCGACATCGCCGCCAGGCCCCCCATGACCAGAAGGATGGCCAGCGGCGCGCTGATCGAGCGCTCGCCCAGCCCCTGAAGGCCGAGCGTGACCATCACGAGGCCGAGCGAGAACATCACGAAGCCCGGCCAGTCGAAGCGCTGTTCGGCGCCGTGCAGATCGGGCATGTAGCGCAGCGCCGCGAACACGCCGAGCACGCCGACCGGCAGATTGATCAGGAACACCCAGTGCCAGGTCGCGACCTCGACCAGCCAGCCGCCCAGCGGCGGGCCGAGCAATGGGCCGACGAGACCGGGAATCGTCACGAACGACAGCACCTTCAGCAACTCGGCGCGCGGGAACGCCCGCAACACGGCCAGGCGCCCCACCGGCAGCAGCAGCGCCCCGCCGACGCCCTGGACCACGCGCGCCGCGACCAGCCACGGCAGCGACGGCGACAGCGCGCACAGCAGCGAGCCGAGGCTGAACACCACGATCGCGGCGAGGAACGCGCGCCGCGTGCCGAAGCGGTCGGCGAGCCAGCCCGAGGCCGGGATGAACAGCGCCACCGTCAGCATGTAGGCGATCACGACCGACTGCATCCGCAGCGGGCTCTCGCCCAGGTCCCGGGCCATCGTCGGCAAGGTCGTGTTGAGGATCGTGCCGTCCAGCGTCTGCATGAAAAAGGCGATCGCGACCACCCAGGGCAGCAGGCGTTTGGTGGTCGGGTCGAGCAAGGCGGGGCGTTCCATGATCGCGATTCGGGGGCTCAGAGTGTGAGAGGCCATCCCATGCGCTCGCGCCGGGGTACCCCAGCGCCCTGAGCAAGGCGCAGCGCGCCGCCCGCACTCGCGTGCGGGCAAGCGGTGCAACGCCGCGCAGGGCCCTGGGGTGCCCCGGCCCTGCGGGTAAGCCTCCAGAACAGGCCCACTCGGCGTTGCAAATCCTCGCTGGGTCCCAAACCCAGCTCCGGTTTGCGCCTTGATTGGGCCTGTTCTGGGGGCTTACGCGAGCGCATGGGATGGCCTCTCACACTCTCAGTGTAGGTGGCGGCGCGTCCCCGACGAGCCGCGTAGAATTCGCCACCGGGCCCAAATTTTGGCGCCCGGTTCTTGTTGGCGCGTCCTGCGCCGGCACCGGGTTCTCCAAGTCAAGCGCTCGCAGCCTTAGTTCGCACACTGCCTCAACGTGCGGATCACTCTCAAGGAGCGAGAACCATGGAAATCTTCGACTACGACAACATCCTGCTGCTGCCGCGCAAGTGCCGCGTCGAGAGCCGCAGCGAGTGCGACGCGAGCGTTCAGTTCGGTGCCCACCGCTTCAACCTGCCGGTGGTGCCCGCCAACATGAAGACCGTCGTCGACGAGCCGATCACCGAGTGGCTCGCCGCGAACGGCTACTTCTACGTGATGCACCGCTTCGACATCGACAACGTGGCCTACGCCCGCAAGATGCGCGACAAGGGCCTGATCGTCTCGGTCAGCTCGGGCGTGAAGCCGCCCGACTACGCGGTGATCGACCGGCTCGCCGCGGACGGCGTCGGCGCCGACTACATCACGA
>JAYSLR010000033.1:0-11223 GCA_043725365.1 Rhizobacter sp.
CGGCTTCACCGCCACCGCGATCGCCACGCAGATGCGGCGCCAGGGCCTGGGCCCGGCCGAGATCGGCGCGTTCGTCGGCTCGCTGTACCTGCCGTGGGCGTTCAAGTGGGTGATGGGGCCGTTCGTCGACACGCTCAGCTCCGACCGCTTCGGGCGGCGGCGCCTGTGGATCATCATGATGCAGCTCGGCATGATCGGCACGCTGCTGATCGCGATGCCGGTGAACTACGTCACCCAGCTCGGCCTGTTCACGGCCATCATCTTCCTGCACAACGCGTGCGCCGCGACCATGGACGTGGCCATCGACGCGCTCGCCGTGGGCGTGCTGCCCGAGCACGAGCGCGGCACCGCGAACGGCTTCATGTTCGCCGGCGCATCGATCGGCCAGGCGATCGGCGGCGCGGGCGTGCTGTTCCTGTCCGGTGTGGTGCCGTTCTCGTCCAGCTACCTGCTCGTGATGGGCACGATCCTGGCCGTCACCGTGTTCGTCGTGCTGCCGCTGAACGAGCCCAAGCGCGGTGCGCGGCCGTTGGCCGAGGGCAGCGCACTGGCCGCGGTCGGCCGCGAGCTCTCCGCGTTCGTGCGCGACTCCTGGCGCGCGTTCACCGGCTCGCGCGGTGCGCGCGTCGGCGTCGTCGTCGCGCTGCTGCCGGCCGGCGCCTACGCGCTGAGCCTGGCGCTGCAGTCGAACCTGGCCGTCGAGCTCGGCCTGTCGGACCACCAGGTCGCACAGCTCAACCTCGCGACGTCCGTGGTGTTCGCGTTCGCCTGCGTCGCCGGCGGCTGGCTTTCCGACCGCTTCGGCCGGCGCCGCATGCTCGCGCTGTTCATCGTGCTGACGGTGTTGCCGACGCTGTGGCTGGCCTGGAGCATGTGGCAGGCGCACTGGATCATGCCGGTCGAGATGACCCAGGCGAACCGGCCCCAGCCCTCGGCCGCGCTGGTCGCGACCTACTGGGCCGCGACGGTCTCGTTCAGCGTGTTCCAGGGCCTGTACTACGGCGTGCGCACGGCCCTGTTCATGGACGTGACGACGAAGGCCGTCGCGGCGACACAGTTCACCGCCTACATGGCGATGTCCAACCTCGTGATCACCTACACGTCGTGGTGGCAGGGCCAGTCGGTGGTGCGCTGGGGCTACCCGGTGACGCTCGCGATCGACGCGGCGGTCGGGCTGGTCGTGGTGTTCCTGCTGCCGCTGATGCGGCCGCAACCGGCGGCTGCCGGAGAACCGGCATGAGCCCGCACGGCCGCCCGAAGGGCGAATACCGGAGTGCGCAGCACGAAGGTGCTCCAGTGAGCGACGGACCGCTGCGCGTGGTGTGCCTGTGCGCGGCCTGGTGCGGCGTGTGCGGCGACTACCGCGCGGTGTTCGACGCGGCCCGCGCCGAAGGCGCCGCGACCGCCCGCTTCGACTGGATCGACATCGAGGACGACGCCGAACTGCTGGACGACGTCGATGTCGAGAACTTTCCGACCTTGCTGATCGCGCAGGGCGAGCGGGCACTGTTTTTCGGCACGATCACGCCGCAGCCGGCCACGCTGGCCCGGCTCGTCGAGCGCGCGCGGTCCGGCGAGCTGCCGCCGGTGACCGGCGCGCCCGAGGTCGAGGCGCTGGTGCGGCGCCTGCACGCGGCGGGCTGAGAGGCTGAGAGGCAATCGGATGCACCCGCGTGAGGCCCCAAAACAGGTCCAATTTAGGCGCAAAGCGCAGCCGGGGTTGGGCCCCGGCGATGCTTTGCAACGACGAGCGGGCCTGTTTTGGGGCCTCACCCTTCGGGCCGGGGCGCCCAAGGGCGCTGGGGGGTGTTGCGCCGCTTGCCCAGGCACGAGCCTGGGCTGCGCGACGCGCCTACCCCAGCGCCCTTGGGAACCCCGGCGCGGGTGCATCCGATTGCCTCTCAGCCTCTGAGCGCGCCTCGCCGCATACTGGCGCCCCGGCCGAGGAACGCGCGATGAACTACGAGACCCTGACTTACGCCGTGCAGGACCAGATCCTGACGCTGACGCTGAACCGCCCCGAGAAGCTGAACGCGTTCAACGGGACGATGATGAACGAGCTGATCGCGGCCTTCGACGCCGCCGATGCCGACGACGGGGTGCGCGCGATCATCGTCACCGGTGCCGGCCGCGCGTTCTGCGCCGGCGCCGACCTGTCGGCCGGCGCGAAGACCTTCGACTACGCCGCGCGTGACGACAAGCCCGAGAAGCAGGGCACGCCGATCGGTGCCGACGGCCAGCCCGACTGGAGCCACGAATCCGTGCGCGACGGCGGCGGTCGCGTCGTGCTGCGCATCTACGAGTGCCTGAAACCGGTGATCGCGGCGATCAACGGTCCGGCGGTCGGCATCGGCGCGACGATGCTGCTGCCGATGGACATCCGGCTGGCCGCCGACGGCGCGCGCATCGGCTTCGTCTTCAGCCGCCGCGGCATCACGCCCGAGGCCTGCTCGAGCTGGTTCCTGCCGCGCCTGGTCGGCATCAGCCGCGCGCTGGAGTGGACCTACTCCGGCCGCATCTTCCCGGCCGCCGAGGCCCTGGCCGGCGGGCTGGTCAGCGCGCTGCACGCGAGCGACGCGCTGCTGCCGGCGGCGCGCGCACTGGCGCGCGAGATCGTCGAGAACGCCGCGCCGGTGTCGGTCGCGCTGACGCGCCAGATGATGTGGCGCATGCTCGGTGCCGACCACCCGATGGAGGCGCACAAGATCGACAGCCGCGCGATCTACGCGCGCGGCGCCTCCGCCGACGCGAAGGAGGGCGTCACCGCGTTCCTCGACAAGCGCGCGCCGATCTTCACGAACACGGTGTCGAAGGACATGCCGGCGTTCTTCCCGTGGTGGCAGGCCCGCCGGTACGAATGACAGCGTCGGGCGGCCGGTCCACTCGCCACGCCGGGCCACGCCGGGGAACGGCGGCAGAATGCCGGCCTGGTCACCGGAGAAGTCATGTCGTACATGCTGTTGATCATGGAGCCGCCCGAGCAGCGCGAGGAACGCGGCCTGGAGGCCGGCAAGGCGGTCTACGCGCAGATGCTGCGCTTCGCCGACGAGCTGAAGCAGCGCGGCGTGCTGCGCGGCGTCGAATCGCTCGCGTCCAGCAGCAAGGGTACGCGGGTGCAGGTGCGCGACGGCCGGGCGAGCCTGGTCGACGGCCCGTTCGCCGAGGCGAAGGAGATGATCGGCGGCTTCTTCCTGCTCGACGTGGCGACCCGCGACGAGGCGCTCGCGATCGCCGCGCAGTGCCCGGCGGCGCAGTGGTGCACCGTCGAGGTCCGCGAGCTCGGCCCCTGCTGGGCCTGAGGCCGCGACGAGGTGCGCCGCCCCTCGGGGGGGCGCCGGCTTGACCCACACCGCCACGCACCATGCGATCGAGGCGGTCTGGCGGATCGAATCGGCCAAGGTCATCGCCCACGTCGCCCGGCTGGTGCGCGACGTCGGCGTGGCCGAGGAGTTGGCGCAGGACGCGCTGGTGGCCGCGCTCGAGCACTGGCCCGAGACCGGCCTGCCCGACAACCCCGGCGCCTGGCTGATGACCACCGCGAAGAACCGGGCCCTCGACCGCCTGCGCGCGGACGCGCTGCAGGCGCGCAAGCGCGAGGAGCTCGGCGCCGACCTCGACGCGCTGCAGGCGCACGTCGTGCCCGACTTCGTCGACGCGCTCGATGCCGCGCGCCAGGACGACATCGGCGATGACCTGCTGCGCCTGGTGTTCACCGCCTGCCACCCGGTGCTCTCGACCGACGCGCGCGTCGCGCTGACCCTGCGCCTGCTCGGCGGCCTGACGACCGACGAGATCGCAAGGGCCTGCCTCGTGCCCGAGCCGACGATCGCACAGCGCATCGTGCGCGCCAAGCGCACGCTGGCCGAGGCGCGGGTGCCGTTCGAGGTTCCGCGCGCGAACGAGCTCGCGCCGCGCCTGGCGTCGGTGCTGGAGGTCATCTACCTGGTCTTCAACGAGGGCTATTCGGCCACCGCCGGCGACGACTGGATGCGCCCGGCGCTGTGCGCCGAGGCACTGCGGCTGGGCCGGATCGTCGCCGGGCTGGTGCCGGACGAGCCCGAGGTGCACGGCCTGGTCGCGCTGATGGAGATCCAGGCCTCGCGCACCCCTGCGCGCACCGACGCGCAGGGCCGTCCGGTGCTGCTGATGGACCAGGACCGCAGCCGCTGGGACCCACTGCTGATCCGCCGCGGCCTGGCCGCGCTCGCGCGCTGCGAGGCGCTCGGCGGCACGCTCGGCCCCTACGCGCTGCAGGGCGCGCTCGCGGCGTGCCACGCGCGCGCCCGCACCGCGCAGGCGACCGACTGGGCGCAGATCGTCGCGCTGTACGACGCCCTCGCGCAGGTGGCGCCATCGCCGGTGGTCGAACTGAACCGCGCGGTCGCGGTTGGCATGGCTTTCGGGCCGGCGGCGGGGCTGGCGATCGTCGATGCGCTGTGCACCGAGCCACGCCTGGCGAATTACCACTGGCTGCCCAGCGTGCGCGGCGACCTGCTCGCCAGGCTCGGACGCACGGACGAGGCCCGCGCCGAATTCGAGCGCGCCGCCGCGATGACGCGCAACGCGCGCGAGCGCGAGTTGCTGCTCGAGCGCGCCCACAGCGCAGCGGGCACCCCCGGCTCGGCGCCCTGAAGCGCACGCTTGCCGGCCGCCGGCACGGTGCGTCGCGCCTCGCGCCGGCGCGATGCCGCGTTCAGGCTTCCGGGTCGATGACCCGGTCGTGCTCGGGGTCGGCGGGAATCACCGGCGGCACCGGCCCCTGGTCGGGGTCGACCGGCAGCATGCCGGGTTCGGGATCGTCCATGTCCACGTCGTGGCTGGGATGAGGCTTGTGCGGGTGCTGCGTGGCCATGGTGTCGCTCCGGTGAATCGCCCGATCTTCGCCGACACCGCGCCTCGCGCGGCCCGGACGCCCTCGCGACACGCTGTCAGCCGATGCCGTGTGCCGGACGCTGCGCGGGCCGTGTCGCGAGCCGATTCTGCAGCGCCGGGCGGCCTGCTGTCATTGGTGTGAGCGGGGGCGCTCAGAAGGGCGAGACGGGCACCAGGCGCTCGGCCGGCGACACGCCGGACTCGGAACCGAGCTCCATCGCGACCTGGGTGCAGACCGCGCGGCACAAGGTGGCCACGCGCTCGCTGCGCAGCGAATAGATCATCTGCGTGCCCTGGCGGCGCTTGGACAGCACGCCGGTGCGGTACAGCGTCGCCAGGTGCTGCGACATGTTCGGCTGCGTCGTGTCGATCTCCGCCAGCAGCTCCGAGACCGTGCGCTCCCGGTTGCACACCAGGCTGATGATCTTCAGGCGGATCGGCGTCGACAGCACCGAGAACAGCTCGGCGACCGCCTCGAACACCTGGTCTTCGGAAGTCGTGTCGCTCATTGCCGTGTCGGAGGGATTGGTCACGCAACCATTCTATGAGCAAGCACGAATATTCAGTGCGCGTGCGATGCGCCGGCCGGAGCCAGCGGTTCGCCCTGCAGCAGCAGGTAGGTGTTGTAGGCGTTCATGCGGTTCGCCACATGGAACAGCGGCATCCCGTCGAAGCGCGACCAGTCGGTCTTCGCGTACGCCTCGTCGAAGGGCTCGAGGTTGACCGCGGCGTCGCGCATCGCCGCGCGCAGGTAGACGAGGTAGTCGCGCGTCAGCCCGATGTCGCCTTGCGGGTCGGTCGATGCCGGGCCATGGCCGGGCAGCATCACGCGGGCGCGAAACGGCAGCAGCTTGTCGAGCGAGGCGATCCATTGACCGCTGTCGGCCTGGCCCACGTAGGGGATGCGCCCGCGGAACACCAGGTCGCCCGAGAACAGCGCGCCGGCCTGCGGCAGGTTGACGACGAGATCCTCGGGCGTGTGGGCCGGCCCGACGTGGCGGATCTGGAACAGCACGCCGCCCACGGTCAGGTCGGTGTCGGCGTCGAGCCAGCGGTCGGCCGGGACCAGGTGCGTCGCGGCATCGATCCACGGCGCGAGGTCGGTGCGGCTCGCTTCGAGGCGCAGCCGCGCGGTCTCCGAGTTCAGGTACTCGCGCCCGGCGGCATGGGCGATCACGGTGGCACCGGCGGCCTTGAACACCTGCAGGCCGTAGACGTGGTCGGCGTGGTAGTGGGTCAGGATCACGTCGCGCACCGGCAGCGGCGTGATCTTGCGGATCTGCGCGAGCAGCTCGGTGGCGAGCGCCGGCGATCCGAGCGCGTCGATCACGACCACACCGTCGGGCGTGACCACGAAGCCGGCGTTCGAGATGAAGTTGCGATTCGCCGGCGTGCCCAGCGCCGTCACGCCCTCGACGAACCAGACGTTCTTCGCGACCTCGACCGGTTGCACCGGCCGGCTCGCCGCCGGCTGCGCGGCCGCGGCCACGGCAAGGCCGAGCATCGCGACAGCGCCGAGGGTGCGCCACGGCACGCGCAGGTTCATGGCTTGATGTAGGCGTAACCCTGGTGCTGCAGCTGCGCGAGCCGCACGACACCCGACGGCACGAAGCTCGCCTCCTGGATGAACTGTTCCTTCTTCAGGCCACGGTTCTTCAGCGTGATCTCGCAGACCTCGAACTTGACGCCGCGCGCGACCAGCAGCTGAACCGCGATCTCGTACGGGTTGCCGTTGCGGTCCATCGCATCCTGCATCAGGAAGTCGACGCCTTCGGCATGCGTGACGACGGTGATCTGCGCCTGGGGGTCGGTGTCGAGGTGGTTCTTCACGTTGCGCAGGCCGGCCAGGGCCTGCGTCTTCGCGTCGTTGATGTGGTAGACGACCTTGTCCTGCGCCGACGCGGTGAACGCGCTCAGCAGCAGGCAGACGGCAACGAGCGCGCGGCGCAGGATCATGGTGCTTCTCCTCGGGTGGGGCGGCGAACGATCAGGCGCGGTCCAGGCCCGGGTTGCCCTGCACGCCGACCAGCGTCGGCGTGTTGAGCGGCGCGGTCTTGACGCGACCGCCCTGCGCCTTCAGCCAGGTCTCGACCACGTCCCAGATCGGCTTGTTGCCGGCATTGCGCGCGGCTTCGGCGACGGGCGCCCAGCCGGCGACCTTGTAGGTCTTGGCGGCCTCGATCGGCTTGCCAGCCAGGCGCATGCCGGTGATCCGGCTGCCCATCGTCGCGGCGGGTTCGCAGGTGTATTCGAGCCCGCCGACGCGCACCATGTCGCCGCCCTGCTGGTAGTACGGGTCGGGGTTGAACAGGTTGTCGGCGACGTCCTCGAGCACGGTCTTGATCGTCTCGCCGGTCATGTCCGTCAGGGTCGCGTGCGGGTAGGTGATCGCGAGCTGGTCCATCATCAGCTCGCGCGTGATGGTGTCGCCGGGCAGCAGCGTCGTGCCCCAGCGGAAGCCCGGCGAGAACGCGATCTGCGCGCCCTGCACCTGCATCATCGCGTCGCAGATCAGCTGGTCCCACGAGCCGTTGAAGTTGCCGCGCCGGTACAGCAGGCCGTCGGTGACGGCGAGCTTCTCGGCGAGCTTGGCCTCGAACGGCGCGCGCGCCTTCGTGATCAGTGCGTCCATCGCCGGGTCGGCGGCGAGCACGTCGGCGAAGATCGGCAGCAGGCGGTAGCGGAAATCCGCGACCTTGCCGTCGCGGACGTCGAAATCCATCACCGCGAGGAACTTGCCGTTGCTGCCGGCATTCGTGACGAGGGTCTTGCCGCCGGCATTGGCCACCGGCACCGCGACCGGCACGCCGTCGTGCGTGTGGCCGCCGAAGATCGCGTCGATGCCGCGCACCCGCGAAGCCATCTTCAGGTCGACATCCATGCCGTTGTGCGACAGCACGACGACGACCTTCGCGCCCTTCGCGCGCACCTCGTCGACCATCTTCTGCAGGTTCTCGTCCTGGATGCCGAAGCTCCAGTCGGCGACGAAGTAGCGCGGGTTCGCGATCGGCGTGTACGGGAAGGCCTGGCCGATGACGGCGCAGCGCACGCCGTTGATCTCGCGCAGCGTGTACGGCGCGAACACCGGGTCGCCGAAGTCGGCCGTCTTGACGTTCTGCGCCAGGAACTCGATCCGGCCCTTGAAGTCCTTGTCGACGATCTCCTTCACGCGGTCCATGCCGTAGGTGAATTCCCAGTGGCCGGTCATCACGTCGACCTGCAGCAGCTTGCAGGCGTCGACCATGTCCTGGCCCGCGGTCCACAGCGACGTGGCCGAGCCTTGCCAGGTGTCGCCGCCGTCGAGCAGCAGCGCGCCGGGGCGGCTCGCCTTCAGCCGCTTGACCAGCGTCGCCAGGTGCGCGAAGCCGCCGACCTTGCCGTAGCGACGCGCAGCGCGGTCGAAGTCGAGCGCGGTCAGCGCGTGCGCGATGCGCGAGTCGCGCGGCACGCCGGTGGCCTTCAGCAGCTGCTCGTTGACGAGGTGCGGCAGCTTGCCCTGCATGGAGCCGACGCCGATGTTGACGTTCGGCTCGCGAAAGTACATCGGCTTCAGCTGCGCATGGCAATCGGTCATGTGCAGGAACGACACGTTGCCGAAGCGCGGCACCTCGTACAGCGCGTTCTCGGCCGTCTGCGCATCGGCGTCGGCGTGGCGGCCCAGGCCCATGCCGGCGACCGACGCCGCCGCCATGACCTGCAGGAATTCGCGTTTGGAAAGACTCATCGGTGGGATCGGGTCGGCGCGCGCATCACTGGTTGACCGGCGACTTCGGGTCGAGCAGCAGCGCCATGATGTTCCTGAGCTGGGTCTCGTCGAGCAGCCCCTGGTGGCCGAAGCGCGGCATGCCCGAGCAGGCGTTGTAGGCCTTGGCGTTCCACAGCTTGCCCCAGGTGTACTCGACCATGGCCTTGGCCTCGGCCGAGGCCGGGTCCTTGACGCCGCGCAGCTTGCCGTACTGGTACAGGCTCGGCCCCAGCGTGCCGTACGAGATCTCGGCCTTCGCGATCTGATGGCAGTTGTAGCAGTTGCCGCCGTTCGAGCTCGGCGCGACGGAGGGGTCCGACCAGGTCATGCCGCGGCCGTTCTGCGCCAGTTTCTCGCCTTCCTTCCAGTCGCCAATGAAGCGGCCGTCCGCGGGCCACTTCACGGTCTTCATGTTCGCCGCCTCGATCGCCTGGCGCGCGGCGTCGGGCAGCGGCTGGCCTTGTGCCTTCGAGCAGGCGGCGTCGGTCTCGTCCTGCTGCAGGCGATCGACGGTGGCGATGCCCTGGTCGCGGAACGAGGCCTTCATCATCTGCTGCAACGCGACGCCATCGTCGGGCGCGGATGCAGGCGATGCGCAGCCGAGCAGCGACGCGACCGCGACGCCGGCGGCGAACAACGAGTGAATAGGGTTCTTCATGCGAGGCTCCCGATCAACGCTTGAGGGCCGGGGCGACCGAGGTCGCACCCTTGGCGTTCACGCCCATGTAGGTCTCCAGCGCGATCGTCACCTCGGACGCGTAGCCGGGGTACGGGAAGCGCTGCTGGCGGAAGCAGTCGTTGAGGCGGCGCTGCATGCCCCACAGCTCGCCGCTGCTGACGCGGTAGGCGGGCCACGACGCGAAGCCGACGCCGTCGCCCGGGTTCGTCGTCAGGTTGGGCAGGTCCTGCAGCCGGATGCGCTTGCCGGTCTCGCCGTGGCAGGTCGCGCACGCAAAGTCGTAGGGGCCGCTGCGGAAGAAGAAGGCCTGACGGCCCAGCGCGAGCATCTTGCGCTCTTCGGGGTGCGACTGCGGCAGGTTCAGCTTCATGCCGCCGGACTCGGACGAGATGTAGGCCACCAGCGATTCGATGATCGCCTGTTCGCCCTTGCCGAACGGCGTCGCGGCGGTCTTGGCGGCACTGATGCCCTGCAGCGTCTCGCCGCAGGTCAGCAGCCGCGATTCGAGGTCCTGCACCCGCTTCGTGTCGGCAAAGTAGCGCGGCAGTTCGACGAACGCGCCCTTGACGACACCCGGGCCCTTGCCCAGGTCGCAGGCTTCGAGCGTGGCGTTCTTCGGCCCGCGCCGGGTCTTCCAGAGCGCCTCGCCCTTCGCCTCGAAGAGCTCCGCCGGATTGCCGTCCGCCAGCATCGCGCGGTACTCGGCGATGCCGTCGGCCGAGCTCTTCTGCTGCGCCCCGGCCGCGGCGGAGATCGCCGCCAAGGCCACGCTCAGACCGATCGAAAGCAGGTGTCTCATGGCTCGTCTCCTGGTGTGCCGGCCGGCAGCGGGCCGGCGGCTGGTTGCTTGTGGCCGCAACTCTAAGCGCCTACGACACGGTGGCTTCGTCGGTGCGCGTGTCGCCGTGGTTGTCGACCCACGAAATGCTGACCTTGTCGCCGGCCTTGGCACCCTTGATCGTGAACTGCATGAACGGGTTCTTCGAGACCGCGGGGCCCCACTGCGCGTTCAGCACGTCCTTGCCGTTGAGCTTGGCATTGACCTTCTGGATGTACCAGGCCGGCACGATCTTGCCGGCCGCATCTTTGCGCTGGCCGGTTTCCATCTCGTGGGCCATCAGCACGCGCACGGTGGTCTTGTCACCGGCGGCTTGGGCGCGAATGCGCATAGGATCTGCCATGTCGTTCTCCTGGAGTTCTGTAATGGAAGGGCCGCGGGTTCAGCCGCCGCATCCCCCCAGCGTGACCTTGACCTCTTTCTTGGCGAAGAGCACCTTGCCGTCGTTCATCATCGCCACCGCGTAGACGTCGGAGCTCTGGCCCATCTTCACGCGGGTCGAGAAGTTGGCCTCGACCATGTCCGACACGTCGAACATCGCCGACAGCGCGGCCGGGTTCTTCTCGACCAGCAGCAGCATGCGCTTGACACCCGGCAACGTCGTCGCGGCGCCGACCGGCACGACCGCGCCGTTCTCGGCGATGTCGGGGGCGGTCAGCGTCACGTCCTTGCTCTCGGTGGGCATCGGGGCGCCGAGCGCCTTCATCAAGGCGGCGATCGTCTTGGCGTCGAACGCAGCCTGGTCGTAGCCCGCCGCCGTCTGCGCCAGCGCAAGGCCGGGGAACAGGCCGGCGGCCGTCAGCAGCGTGGCGACCTTGGCGGAGCTGGAAAGAAGGTGTCGGCGGGTCTGCATGGAGGTCTCCTGGATACGGGCGGTTGGGCGGGGCCGGGTGGCGGTGCTCACTGTCGGGCGCCGGCGGCGAGCCATTGCGCGATGCGGCGGGCATCGTCGTCGGGAATAGTCTGCGGCGGCATAGGGATCGACCCCCACGCGCCGCTGCCGCCGGACTTGATCTTGCCGGCGAGGTAGGCGACGGCGTCGGGCCGCGCCGCGTGCTTCTTCGCGACGTCGGCGAACGCCGGGCCGAC
>JAYSLR010000034.1:0-3784 GCA_043725365.1 Rhizobacter sp.
TGCCGACGATGAAGCGCCTGGCGACTTCGGCCAGGACGCCAACGGCGAGCAGAAGCTGCACATAGCCGCTGAAGCGAGCGGCGGCGCCCTGGGAGGACACGCCCTTGCCGACGGCGTACAGGCTCATGGCGTAAACCGCCGCGTCGGCAAACATATCGAGCGAATCGGCGATGAGGCCGGTGGACTGCGCCAGCCACCCGACCACCAGCTCGACGATGAACATGGTGGCGTTGATGGCGAACAGGATCATGAGGACCGATCGCTCTGAGCCGTCCGTCGACGCCGCCGGTGCCGGCGTCTGGTCTGCCGCCGCTGTGTCGGCCTCGCCAATCCGTGCGCCGAAGTTCAGCGGCGCCAGAAGCGCGAGCAAGTGCTCAGGTGTCGAGTCGTGGAGCGCGGTCACCTTGCGCTGCACGAGGTCGAAGTCAAGCCGCTGGATCGGAGCGCCCTCTAGCGCCATGCGGACCAGGCGCTCCTCCGAGGGGCAGTCCATCTTGGGGACGTCGAAAACGGTTCTTTCCACGGTGACTCCATCGACTGACCGCATTGGAAACCCTCTTGCGACCGCAGAGTCATGCCTCCGACGTCGCATTCCGATGGCTGAAGAGTTCAGCCACGCCGCTAACCGGCGCGCCTTATGCTCGGCCGATCGATACTGGTCATAGCACCCTTCTTCAACCACGCGAAGGTGCCGACCATCGATCCGATCTAGCATGGCGCTGGACCTGCCCGCGTGGATCCTGTAACTGCGGGCCAACGTCTCCCCGGCCGCGTTTGCGGCCTCGTTAATCAAAGGAGCTTGTCATGAGCCAATACGTCGACTGCATCGTCATTCCCGTCCTGAAGAGCAAGCTCGGGGCCTACCGGGAGATGTCTAAACGGTCTGGCGCCGTCTGGAAGGAGCATGGCGCATTGCGGTATTGGGAGGCTGCCGGCGACGACGTCAAGCCCGGCAAGGTGACGTCGTTTCCGCAGGCCGTGCAAGCCAAGGATGACGAAACCGTAGTCGTCTCGTGGATCGTCTACCCATCGCGAGCAGCACGCGACAAGACGATGGAAAAAGTGATGGCTGACGAGCGGCTGAAGGACATGATGGAAGAGGGCAAGACGCTGTTCGACGGCAAGCGAATGTTTTGGGGTGGTTTCGAGACGATCGTCGAGCTCTGAGCCAGCCGTTGCCAGCGCCGCGGTTCAGACGCGAGCAGCTTGCGCATGCGTTCGCTTGGTGCGAGCGGGTGAAATCTTAGAGTTGCAGTGAATCAGGGTGCATTCTATGGAGTGGAAGCTTGGCGGCGTTCGATCCCAACCCGCTGTCCACTCGCAATCGAAGATCAGAGAGCTTGAGTGCGGATTGGTGGGCGATAAGAGCCGAGCGCTGTGCCCTAAAATAACGCTGTGGGCCGTTAGCTCAGTTGGTTAGAGCAGAGGACTTGATGGGGGAGCCCTAAACGATCGCATGGGTTCGCTCTACGGGTTGCCCAAGGCAAGTTCACTCTGTCTTGGCGTAGAACTTCTCAAATTCGGTGAACGCTAAAACGGCGCATGCCGTCATGCCAACGCCGAGCGAAGCCCCTTGCGGGGAACGTGTAGAGACTCGACGGGAAGGCCGAAAGGCAAGGCAGAGTCCAGACCACGAACCGGAAACGGGCGGCGAAAGCCGAGGTGGTACGCATAATCCTTTGGTCGCTGGTTCGAGCCCAGCACGGCCTACCACGCTGACATGTCCAGATCTCACGGATCTGCGACGACGACATGAATGGAACGGCCGCGTGGCGGATCTAACGTGAACGCCTAAAGACGCGGCGCCAACGACGCGCTGGGTGCTGGGCGCGCCTTCATTCATTTCTTTCCGGCCCAGCCGGGCAGGAAGGCACTCTTGCTCGAGGGCGCGAGCGTCAGGGCCTGCTCGGTAGCGTCGTCATACTTCCTCTTCACCAGCGACGCTGCGACATGGTCGCGAAAGTGATTTGCCCACAAGAACTCGAAGAACGGCTCATCGGGCTTGGCAAACCCGCCTTTTGCTTCGACCGATGCGGCCAGGCTTCGATAAGGATCGTCCGCCATGTCCTCGAACCTCTTGGGCACAGCGCCGAAAGACTGGCGCTTGCCGTGCTGGTCGTAGCAATGGACCCAGCTGCGGTGATCGGGTGATCGAGGTAGACCCAGAAGTCCTTTTGAGCCAAGTGCGACAGGTCGCAGACGATTCCCACGCCCACCTCTTTGGCGCCTTCCAAAAGAGCAGCCATGACCTCGTGGTGGTGATCGAGGACGTAGAACTTCTTGTCGGGGCCCTTCACTGCCGGGTACAACTGGGCAGCCATGTGGCCCCGGCGCTTCTTGTCCGATAGCTTTTTGAGATCGGCGCGCTTTTCCTCGACCTTGCGCTTACCGAGTGTCAACTGCGTCGGGTGGAGCTCGTTCAGGGTCATGCGTTTGGTGTCGAGATCAATCGTGAACGTGCATTCCTCCTTTTCATGAAAGGTCCATCGTGGAAATGATCGCTTCGATTTTCCGTGAGGACAACAACCTCACCGCAGGGCAGATGGCAGCGCGCGCCGCCGTGGTCTTTGTCATCACTCTCGTGCTCATTCGCGTCTCGGGTCGCCGCTCCTTCGGTCAACGCACGCCTTTCGGTGCCGCGACGACGGTGCTGCTGGGCGCGGTCTTGAGCCGAGGTGGGGTCGGCGCGTCGCCCTTCGGTGCCACCGTTGCTGCCGCTGCAGTCCTGGTACTGCTCCATCGCGTACTCGGGTGGCTCAGTGTGCGCTGGGACGGCTTCGATGTCTTGGTAAACGGGCGCGAGCGGGTCGTCCTGTCTGATGGCCGCAAGCACGAGAAGGCATTGAGCGGCGTTGACTACGCAGCGCGATCTTGCCGAGGCGGTCCGCAAGAAGCTAGGCCTTGTCGACTGGAGCGCCGTGGACAGCGTGGTGCTTTTCCGGAAATCTGGAAGCTGCGCACCGACCTGTAGCGCAGCGCCAGAAAAGGCTCACACGCGCGTGCGACCTTGCCGCCCCGGCGGCCGGGCATCCCGCGCCGCAGCCTCGGCCCTCGCCTGACGGGCCTGCGCTTCGCGTTGCACCTTACCGGCCAGGTACGGCGAAGGCCACGGAAAGTCGTCGATGCCGTACTCGGCCGCGGCGTGCAGGGTGAAGTGCGGATCGGCCAGGTGCGGCCGCGCCAGTGCGCACAGGTCGGCGCGGCCGGCGGCGAGCAGGGTGTTGATCTGGTCGGCGGTCGTGATCGCGCCGACGGCCAGCGTGGCCATCCCGGTCTCGAGACGGATCTGCTCGGCAAAGGGCGCTTGGTACATGCGGCCGTAGACCGGCTTCGACTCCGGCGCCGTCTGGCCGCTGGAGACGTCGATCAGGTCGCAACCGTGGGCCTGGAGCAGGCGCGCGATCTCGACCGCCTCGTCGCTCGTCGAGCCCCGGCCCTCGATCCAGTCGGTCGCCGAGATCCGCACCGACATGGGCTTGGCGGCCGGCCAGACGGAACGCATCGCGTCGAAGACCTCGAGCGGATAGCGCATGCGCTTGTGCAGATCGCCGCCGTACGCGTCGCGGCGCCGGTTCGTCACCGGCGAGACGAAGCTGGCCAGCAGGTAGCCGTGGGCCAGGTGGAGCTCGATCATGTCGAAGCCGCAGGCGTCGGCCATGCGGGCGGCGCTGACGAAGTCGTCGCGGGTGCGGTCCATGTCGGCACGCGACATCTCGCGCGGCACCTGGCTGTCGGCGTGGAAGGGGATGGCCGATGCCGAGACGAGCGGCCAGTTTCCTTTCCG
>JAYSLR010000035.1:0-2257 GCA_043725365.1 Rhizobacter sp.
GCTGCACCGCCGGGCGCGTCGATGGCGGCGATCAGAAGCGGTCGCGCGTCCTGCACCGGAGTGCGATCCTGCGCCGACACCTCGAGCGCGAGGCCGCTCAGCGCGGCCAGCCATGTGACAACGAAGTACCTCATTGGCACCTCCCTTGGCCGTAGTAGCAGGTCGGGATACGGCTCGCGCCATTGCCTTGCAGCGCGGTGACGTTGGGCAAGGTCGGGATGAGCGAGGCATAGAACTCCGTCAGATCCATCGCCGCGAAGTTGAGGGACTGCAATTGCGCGACCGTGAAGCCCGTGCAGTCCGGACTCTCGGCACCGCCCCATCCCTTGCCGATCTGAACGCGGCCCTGCTCGTTGACGATGCGCGCGAGCATCGAGTTAAAGCAGCACTTGGAAGTCGTGTGTTCTTCGCAGGAGGTGCAAATGCCGTGGACGCGGAAGCACGAGGAGCACCAACTGCCGACGGTGTGGCACAGCTTCGCGCCTTCCTTCATCGCGAGCTTTCCTTCCTCCTCGTTGCAGGACATCATCGACAGGATGATGTAGATGATGATGGCGATGACCAGCGACCACGGGTCGAAGGCGACGACCATGCTGTCACCGGCGTAGAGCACCGTCGAACCGGCGGGCAGGGCCGTACCGTTGACCGCAACCGTCACGCCGTAGGACGTGAACGAACCGCTGAAGCCCGAGCCGGTCAGCAGCGCAGAAACGCCCTGGTAGAGGAACTCGCGGTTCTCGGAGTTCATCAGCGCGTCGTATACCAGTCGGGAGCCGGTACCGAACAAGCTCTGGTTGGTCATGCCGGCGCCGGCGTCGTCGGAATAGCAGCAGTTCTTCAACAGGCGGTCGCGGCAGCGGTTCTCCTCGCCCTTGAACACCTGCATGCGGTCGGAGTCGATGTAGACGCCGGCTTCGCGACCGGCTTCGAGAAGCGACATGCTTCGCGCAAAGTCGGGGTCGTTTGGAGAACTGATGTTGAAGCAACTGCCTTCGAGACAGAACACGTTCGATGGGCAGTTGCTGGCGCTGGTGACGGTCTGTGCCGGCACGGGGCAGCTGTAGCGGTCCTCAAGAACCTCGCAGGCACCGGTGGCGATATTGGTCTGCTTGCAGGCCGAGCCCGTCGGCGTGCAACCTGCAGCGATCAGCGGCGCGCATTGATCAGCCGGCGCGGCGCTGGTGCAGGTCATCGTGCTCGTGTACTCCCAGCAGTCGCGCGTGATGGACACGCCGTCGATCACCTTCGTGGCCGGGCCGTCCGTGCAGACCGCTGCGGTGCTGACGGTGCAACGGCCACCGGCTGCCAACGCTGGACACTGGTCGTCCCAGCGGTCGGTCGCGGTAACCGCCGTCAGCGGCCTGGCGTAGCTCAGTCGCATCGTCGGGATCGGGCCGAAACCAGGATTGATCGACCAGCCGACCACGGCGCGATCCGCGTCGAAGTTCCATAGGAGGCCGGGGACGGTGCCGGTGATGTCGGTGCCGGCGTAGGTGCCGGAAGAGTCGGCAGGCACATAGCACTTGGTGGCGTCCAGAGCGGTGGTGTTGCAGCTGCCGCTGTCGCCACCCGTGCATACGGTGTTCTGGATGTTGCCGCCGCTTTGCGTGCCGACGCGACAGGCCGCGTAGTCCTTCAGGAAGGGTTCGACGCTGGTGCAGGTGTAGCCCGAGTCGCCACTGCCCGAGCAGCTGACCTGCGCCTCGGCGGCAATCATCGCGGACAGGCTGCAGGTGCTGCCGACACAGGACTTGTCGGCCACCCATACACCGTTGCGAATCGGTTGGCCGCTCATGCCCGAGTAGGTGGTGCTCAGCACCGCGACCATCTCGGGGAACGCCACGGGACGGGTCATGTCCACGTTGAAAAAGCTCAGCGGCGCAGCGTCCTGCGTGACGCGGAAATGCTGCGCAGTCTCTGGCCGGTCGGGCAGGCACTGGGTATCGAGCCCGGTGCGCCCCGACCCGGCATGTGCGAACCAGTCGCCCGGCGTGCAGCTGGTGCTGCGCTCGGTGCTGACGGTCAGCGACCGGCCGCAGCTGTAGTTGCCGACGCCCTGGTAGCGCAGGCAACTGCGCGTCTGTGTGGTGGCCGGCGCTGGGGTCATCGTCGTGGTGCAGCCGCTGTAGTAGGCGGCCAGACTTCCGAGCACGCTGGACGGGCTGCGTCCGATGTCGCGGGCGGCAGCCACCGACGGGTCGTCGGTCGAGATTGCGGGTCGCGGCGTGTTCGCCGATGACAGTGCGCCGCGCTGCGC
>JAYSLR010000036.1:0-1610 GCA_043725365.1 Rhizobacter sp.
CTGCGAAGCGGCTCGTGACGCGCAGACCCTACAGATCGTCCGGCGGCGGCCGATCCCTTTCCTGTGAGAACGCATCCGTCTTCCGCCCCTGTCTCGCTCCACCTGCGGCGCGCGCTCGCGTTCGGCACGCTGCTGCTGGCCGGGCTGGCCACGCCGCAGCGCGCGCTGCCCGACACGGCGAAGGCGCCTTGCGCCGTCGCCCCGTCGCCGGAGATCGTGCAGAGGCTGCTGAATGCAACGCGCAGGCTGGGTGCGGTCTGCCACCCCGCCGGGAGCGCCGCCGTGGCGGCGCCGCTGCGCTGGAGCGCGAGCCTCGCGGCGGTGGCCGCGGCGCAGTCGCGCGACATGGCCGCACTGAACCGGATGGGCCACCGTGACAGCCTGGACCGCAGCCTGAGCGAGCGCCTCGCCGCGATGGGTTATCGCTTCAGCAGCGCGGCCGAGAACGTCGCGGTCGGCTACCCGTCGCTCGGCGAGGTCGTCGAGGCCTGGCTCGAGAGCGAACCGCACTGCGACAACCTGATGAACGCGAAAGTGCTCGAGTTCGGTCTGGCCTGCAGCGACGGCAGCAGCGGCGGCGACCCGGGCGAGAACCGCTACTGGACGCTGGTCCTGGGCGCGCCGCCGCGCATGCGCTGAAGCCCGCGCGTCAGCCGGGCCCGGCGCGCAATGCGCGCGTGCTCTCCTGCACCATCGCCTGCACGTTGCGCGAGCGCGCGTAGATGCCGCGCAGGTGCGACGCGTGGTTGCCGGCACTGGCCGCGCAACGCTCGATCTCCTCGAGCGCGGGCAGGCTGCGCAGCACCGCACCGTGCATCTCGACCCGGCGCAAGGTGGCGAGGATGTCCTCGCGAATCGTGCGGCTCTCGCGCGTCTGCGGGTCGACCATCGTGCCATCCAGACCGAAGCGGCAGGCCTGGAAGCGGTTGAAGGTGTAGACGAGGTAGTCGTCTTCCTGCGGCATCGGCTCGACACGCTCGAGCAGCCGCCGGCAGATCGCCTGCAGGTAGCACGCGAGCGCGGCGGCGCGTTCGACGGTGAGCGGCGTGTCGCACACGCGCAGTTCGATCGTGCCGTACTCCGGCTTGGGGCGGATGTCCCAGTAGAAGTCCTTCATCGACTGGACGACGCCAGTGGCTTCCATCTTCGTGAAGTAGCCGTTCGCGAAGTCGTCCCAGCTCAGCGTGAACGGCGCACGGCCGCTGAGCGGGAAAGCGAACACGGAGTTCAGGCGCGCCGAATCGAACAGCGTGTCCACGCCCTGGAAGAACGGCGACGACGCCGACAGCGCGATGAAGTGCGGCACGTAGCGGTTCAGCGAGTGCAGCAGAAAAAGAGCATCGTCTCCCGACGCGCAGCCCACGTGCACGTGCTGGCCGAACACGGTGAACTGCTTCGCGAGGTAGCCGTAAAGCTGCGAAAGCTGGCGGTAGCGCGGCTTCTCGAACACGCGCTGCTCCGACCAGCGCTGGAACGGGTGCGTGCCGCCACCGGCGATGTCGATGTTCAGCCGGTCGCAGGCCGCGGTCAGCGTGTCGCGCATGCCGCGCAACTCGGCCAGCAGCGGCGCGTGCTCGTGCTGGATGCCGGTGGCGATCTCGATCATGCTC
>JAYSLR010000037.1:0-5958 GCA_043725365.1 Rhizobacter sp.
GGGCAAGGTGCTGAAGAACGCGAAGATCGCCACCGGCTTCGAGATCTCGGTGCCGCTGTTCGTGCAGACCGGCGACAAGGTCGAGATCGACACCCGCACGCACGAATACCGCAAGCGCGTGTAGCGCTTCGCGCAGTGCGATCCCCGGGGCCCGCTTTGCGGGCCCTGCTCTCTTGTGCGCCATGATTCGGCCATGTCGTTCGACTTCGCCGCCGTCCGTGCCCCGTTTCGCATGCAACCCGGCCTGCGCCGGCTTGCGTCGGGCCGCGCGCCGCTGACGCCGAACGTCCCCGGCGCGCGGGCGCTCGTCGAGAAGGCGGCGGTGCTGCGACGCCATGCCGGTCAGGCACTCGTCGCCGCGCCGGGATTCGACCCGGCCCCGGCGCTGCACGCGCTGATGCAGCAGGCTGTGCACGATCAGGCGGCCTGCTTCGACTGGGACGGCGCGGCCCGTTTCGAGGCGCTCGCGCTCGGCTGGTCGGTGCACGGCGCCGAGGTCGTCGGCAATGGCCCGCCCGAACTCGGCGAACTGCTGCGCGCGCTGCCCGCCGCGTGGCGGCTGCCTGGCCTGCTGTGCCTGGCGCTGGCCGAAGACTTCGCGGTGCTCGACGGCGACAGCGCCCGCATTCCCTGGCTCGCCGTGTGCCTGCCGTCGCGCTGGGCGCCCGAGGACAAGGTCGGCCGGCACTTCGTCGAGGTGCATGCGCCGGTCGCCGACAATGCGCTGCTGCTCACTGCCGCCGACCACCTCGCGCGGCTCGTGACCGGCGCGGATCGCTGGGAGCGCTTCGTCTGGAGCGTGAGTGACGATGCGCGGCTCGCTCAGCACCCGCGGCACTCGCCGCCGCACGCCTGGCCGGCCGTGCTCGACGCCACGGCGCTCGCCGCGCGTGCGCACTGGCGCACCGAACACCAGACCTTCATCCCGCTGCCGTCGATGCGCCAGGCGGTGTTCACGATCCTCGTCGAGAGCCGGCCGCTGGTCGAGGCGGTCGATTCGCCCGAACGCGCCCGGCAACTCCACGACGCGCTCGCGAGCATGAGCCCGTCCGTGCTCGCCTACCGCGGGCTGGTCGATGCCCGCGAGCGCCTGCTGGCGTGGCTCGCGATGCGCGGCGCATGAAGAGCGCGCCGGTCGTCCCCGGCACGCTGAGCTTCGACGAGCACGGCGTCCCGCGATCAGCGCTGTACGCCGACATCTACCACCCGCGCTCGGGTGCGCCGGCGCAGGCGCGCCACGTCTTTCTCGGCGGCAACGAGTTGCCGCGCCGCTGGCAGCAACGCGAGCGCTTCGTGATCCTGGAGACCGGATTCGGCCTGGGCCACAACTTTCTCGCCACCTGGCAGGCCTGGCGCGACGACCCGCAACGCTGCGAGCGCCTGGTCTTCGTCTCGATCGAGCAGCACCCGCTGACGCTCGCGGACCTGTGCCGCGCGCACCACGACCACACGCTGCCCGATCTCGCCGACGCGCTGCAGCGTGCCTGGCCGCCGCTGACCCACAACCTGCACGAACTCGCGTTCGACGGTGGCTCGGTCCGGCTGCTGCTGGCGCTGGGCGACGTGCAGGCCTGGTTGCCCGAGCTGGTCGCCGAGGTCGATGCGTTCTACCTCGACGGCTTCGCACCGGCGCGCAATCCGCGCATGTGGGATGAGCGCGTCTGCAAGGCGCTCGGCCGCCTCGCCGCACCCGGCGCCACGCTCGCGACCTGGAGCGCCGCGCAGTCGCTGCGCCGGCACCTGACCAGCGCCGGCTTCGAAGTCCGCCTCGGCGCCGGCCAGGGCGGCAAGCGCGACATCACCCTCGCCCGTTTCGCGCCGAGGTTCACGCCGCGCCGCGCGCCGGCACGCCGCAACGTCGGCGCCTCACCGCCGGCGCGACACGCGCTGATCGTCGGCGCCGGTCTGGCCGGCTGTGCCGCGGCATGGGCGCTGGCGCAGCAAGGCTGGAGCAGCACCGTGCTGGAGCGCCGCGGCGCGCCGGCGTGCGAAGCCTCGGGCAACCCGGCCGGCCTGTTCCA
The DNA here is from genome assembly GCA_043725365.1 of Rhizobacter sp. GTDB lineage: Bacteria > Pseudomonadota > Gammaproteobacteria > Burkholderiales > Burkholderiaceae_C > LMDS01. Next base: position 2,022 of record JAYSLR010000037.1, read on the forward strand.
CGGCATCGTCAACGCCCCGGACGGCCTCCATGCGCGTTTCAACCGGGCCGCGGCGCTGGCCGCGCGCGCTGCCGTGCGTGCCGCCATCGACGGTGGTGTGCCGGGTCACGTGCAGGGTCTGCTGCGACTCGAGACCGCGCTGGCCCCGATCGAGATGTGTGCGTTGTTGCAGGACCTGGCGCTGCCGCCCGACTACGTGCAGGCGCTCGATCGCGACGAGGCCAGTGCGCGCGCCGGCATCGCGCTCGCGCGCCCGGCGTGGTTCTATCCGGCCGGCGGCTGGGTACAGCCGGGCGGCCTGGCGCGCTCGTACCTCGCGCGGGCGGCGGGCCACGCGGAGCTGCGCACCGGGGTCGAGGTGCAGGCGCTGCAGCGCGTCGATGACGCCTGGATGCTGCTCGACTCGGCCGGCCGGCCGATCGCGCAAGCAACGACCATCGTGCTCGCGAACGCCGGCGACGCCTTGCGCCTGCTCGACGCACCCGGCTGGCCCGTCGACACGCTGCGCGGCCAGATCAGCCTGGCCGACGCGGCACGGCTCGCGCTGCCGCGCCTGCCGGTCGCCGGTGCCGGCTACCTGCTGCCGGCCATCGACGGTCGCGCGATCTTCGGCGCCACGGCACAGCGCGGCGACGCGGACCCGACCGTGCGCGCTGCCGACCACGAATTCAACCTCGCGCAGCTGGCGCGGCTGACCGGCCAGCCGGTCGGTCTGCGCGCCGACGAGCTGAGCGGGCGCACCGCCTGGCGCTGCAGCAGCGTCGACCGTCTGCCGGTGATCGGCGCGGTGCCGGATGACGGCGCGCTGCGGGCACGCCTGGAGCAGCCGCGCTTCGTGCCGCGCCGGCCGGGCCTGTTCGTCTTCACGGCGCTGGGGTCGCGCGGCATCACCTGGAGCGCACTCGGCGCGCAGCTGCTGGCGTCCTGGGTGACCGGCGCGCCGGCGCCGGTCGAGGCGAGCCTGCTGGACGCCGTCGATCCGGCGCGCTTCGTCAGTCGCCGCGCGCGCCGAGCCAACGCCGGATGACAGCGTAGACGCGCGGGTGGTTCAGCAGGCTCATGTGCCCGAGCCCGGCGAGCTCGACGCGCTGCACATCGCCGCTCGCGGCGTCGTCGGCCGCGCTGCCGGCGCGCACCAGGCCATCGCCGAGCAGGCTGCCGACGAGCGGCCCGAGGGCGCCGCCGGCCTCGTCGCCGAGCGTGCCGAAGACCAGCCGCAAGGCCGGTTCATCGGGTGCGTGCGGCGCCTCCTTCAGGCCGCGCCGCATGTCCTTGATGCCGCGACTGCGGGCGTCGGCGATGCGCGCGAGCGGCTTCGTCACCGGCGACACCTTCAGCAGCGCCGCGGCCGCGTGGCCGGCCTTGGCCAGCGGCGCGCCGAGGTGCGGCGAACCGAGGCAGATGATCGTCGGCACGGCGCCCGCCCAGGCCATGCCTGCGGCACTCGCCAGCGCGTGGGCACGCCTCGCCACCAGGCCGCCCATGCTGTGGCCGATCAGCACCCATTCGCGCACCTGCGGGGCGCCTGCCGCGACCTGCGTCATCAGCTCGGCCAGCGATTGCGCATTGCTCTCGATCGCCAGGCCGCTGTTGTAGCGCAGCCAGACGGCGCTGACCTCGAGCTCGTGCTCGAGCAGCGCGCCGTAGTCGATCGCCGCGCCGTCGGTCAGCAGCGCCGCCCATGGCGACGTGGCCCAGGCATCGGTACCGCTGCGCCAGCTCTGCTCGTCGCAGGCCAGGCCGTGCAGGAACACGCAGACGCTCGGCCGCAGACTTCCGGACACCGCCGCTGTCAGCGGGCCGCCGCGCAGGTGCAATCCCATCTGCGCCGCCAGCGCGCTGCCGGAGGCGGCCAGCGCGTCGCCGAAGGCACCGTTGAGCGCACTGCGCAGCCGCCGTTCCTTCCGGCCCGGGATCCGCACCGGATCGTCGGCGTGGCGTTCGACCCCGGCCGCGATCGCCAGCGCTGCCGCACCGCCGTGGCGCACGGCCGCGTAGACACCTTGCGTGATCGCGTCGTGCACACCCTGCACGATGCGCGTGGGGACGGCCATGCCGGGAACCTGCAGCAGGCCGCCGAAGGTCTTGCCGGCAATCGCCTCGTGCATCTCCTGCACCCGCGTGGTCGTTGCCCGGAAGCCGGCGCCCAGCGCCGGCGCGTAACCGGGTGCGCGCACGGGCCCGGCAGCGTCCGGTGGCGCCGGCACCGCCGCGTCGTGCGAATGCCGGCGACGCTTGCTCACCTCAGTGCCGCCCGGCCGCCCCGAAGGTACCGGGCGCCCCTTCAGGGGGCAGCGAACGAAGTGAGCGTGGGGGTTTCATCTCAGAGGCCGGGGGCCGGCGCGTCGGCCGGCGGCGCGCCGGCGGCCGTGTCGTCATCCGCGGGGGCATCGTCGCCGCCCGCTTCGCCCACCTTGCGGCCGGCCTTCTCCTTCAGCTTCTCTTCCTTCTTCTTCTTCTTCGCCAACTCGCGCTGGCGTTTCTCGAACGAGTAATTTGGTTTGGCCATGGGCCGTCCTTCCGGTCAGTGCTGAGGGTTGGCACCGCTGATGCGCCAGCCCCCGAGGTTACGCGCTTTTCGCCGGGCTTCGACTGCGCGCCGGCGAAGCCGCTCAGAAAGTCAGTGTCCGCACACCCTGCGCGGTGCCGAGCAGGCACACGTCGGCCTTGTTGCGCGCGAAGATGCCGACGCCGACGATGCCGGGCCACTGGTTGATCTCGCGCTCCAGCGCGGCCGGGTCGGTGATGGCCAGGCCGCGCACGTCGATGATCTGGCCGCCGTTGTCGGTCACGACGCCGGCGCGCAGCACCGGCTCGCCGCCGAGCGAGCGCAGCCGCCGCGCGACCTGCGCCGCCGCCATCGGGATCACCTCGACCGGCAGCGGGTAGCGCCCCAGCGTCGTCACCAGCTTCGACTCGTCGGCGATGCAGACGAAACGCGCGGCAAGGTCGGCGACGATCTTCTCGCGCGTCAGCGCCGCGCCGCCGCCCTTGATCATGTGGCCCCGGTGATCGATTTCGTCGGCGCCGTCGATGTAGACCGCGAGCGACTCGACCTGGTTGGCGTCGAGCACCTCGATGCCCAAGGCGCGCAGGCGCGCCGTGCTCTGGTTCGAGCTCGACACCGCGGCGCGGATCGGACGAGTCATCTGCGCGAGCGCATCGATGAAGCAGTTGACGGTCGAGCCGGTGCCCACGCCGATCACGCTGCCGGGCTCGACATAGCGAATGGCCGCCTGCCCGACCAGGGCCTTGAGTTCGTCTTGCGTCATGCGCCGGATTATCGGCGAGGCCGCGCCGCGCTCAGCGCGTGCCGACCATCGCCTCGGGCCGGACCCAGGCGTCGAACTGCTCGGCCGTGACGAAGCCGGAGGCGATCGCCGCCTCGCGCAGCGTCAGCCCCTGTGCGTGCGCGGCTTTCGCGATCTTCGCCGCCTTGTCGTAGCCGATGTGCGGGTTCAGTGCCGTCACCAGCATCAGCGAGCGCTGCACCAGTTCCGCGATGCGTGTGCGGTCGGCCTCGATGCCGCGCGCGCAATGCTCCTCGAAGCTGAGCGCGCCGTCGGCCAGCAGCCGCATGCTCTGCAGCACGTTGTGGATGATCACCGGCTTGAACACGTTGAGTTCGAAGTTGCCCGACGCGCCGGCCATGTTGACCGCCACGTCGTTGCCCATCACCTGGCACGCGAGCATCGTCAACGCCTCGCACTGGGTCGGGTTGACCTTGCCCGGCATGATCGAGCTGCCGGGCTCGTTCTCGGGAATCGTGATCTCGCCCAGCCCCGAACGCGGGCCCGACGCGAGCCAGCGCACGTCGTTCGCGATCTTCGTCAGCGAGGCCGCGACCGTCTTCAGCGCGCCGTGCGCGAACACCAGCGCGTCGTGCGCGGCGAGCGCCTCGAACTTGTTCGGCGCGCTCTCGAACGGGTGGCCGGTG
>JAYSLR010000038.1:0-14962 GCA_043725365.1 Rhizobacter sp.
CAGCTCGCGCTGGCCGCGGCCGATCGGCACCATCGAGTCGATCGACTTCAGGCCGGTCTGCATCGGCTGGTCGACCGACTTGCGGGCGATCACGCCCGGCGCGATCTTCTCGATCGGCATCTGCATCTTGGCGTTGATCGGGCCCTTGCCGTCGATCGGCTGGCCGAGCGCGTTGACGACGCGACCCTTCAGCTCGGGACCGACCGGCACCTCCAGGATGCGGCCGGTGCACTTGACCGTGTCGCCTTCGGAGATGTGCTCGTACTCGCCCAGGATCACCACGCCGACCGAGTCGCGCTCGAGGTTCAGCGCCAGGCCGTAGGTCGGCGAGCCATCGGGCGCGGGCGCGAACTCGAGCATCTCGCCCTGCATCGCATCCGACAGGCCGTGCACGCGGCAGATGCCGTCGGTCACCGACACGACGGTGCCCTGATTTCGGATGTCGGTCGTCGGGCCCAGGCCCTCGATGCGGCTCTTGATCAGTTCGGAGATTTCTGCGGGATTCAGGTTCATGACTGTCGCCAATCTTTAAGAGGTCCGGGGGTGGGCGCGTTCAGGGCCTCAGGCCGTGAGCGCCGCCTTCATTTGTTGGAGGCGCGCCGCCACGGAGGTGTCGAGCACTTCGTCGCCGACAACCACGCGGATGCCGCCGATCAGCTCGGGCTGCAGCTGCACGGTGGCGTTGAGCTTGCGCTTGAAGCGCGCTTCCAGCGACGCGACCACGTCGGCCAGCTGCGCCGGCTCGATCGGGAACGCGCTGTGGATGACCGCGTCCGAGACGCCCGAGCGTTCGCTCACCAGCGCGTGGAACTGCGCCGCAATCTCGGGCAGCACCGCGAGGCGGCCGTTGTCGATCACGGTGCGCAGCAGGTTCTTCGACGCGTCGCTCAGCGCCACGTTGGCCACGGAGGCGATCACGTCGAACACCTGCGCCGCACCGGACTTGGGGGCATCGGCGAACTCGCGCAACTGCGGGTCGGCCGCCACCGCGGCCAGCGCGTCGAGCTCGGCGCTCGCCTGCTTCAGGTCGCCCTTCTCGGCGACCTGGAACAGCGCTTCGGCATAGGGCCGGGCAAGGGTTGCAAGCTCAGCCATGCGTCAGGCTCCGTAGGAGCGAACGGCGTCGCTCATAGCTCGGTCTTCAATTGCGACAGCAACGCGGCGTGAACCGAGGGGTTCACTTCCTTGCGCAGGATCTGCTCGGCGCCCTTGACGGCGAGCGCGGCGACCTGGTCGCGCAAGGTTTCGCGCGCCTTGACGGCCTCCTGCTCGGCCTCGGCCTTGGCCGACGCGATGATCTTCGCGCCTTCTTCGGTCGCGCGGCTCTTGGCCTCTTCGATCATCGACTGCGCCAGGCGCTCGGCATCGGCCAGGCGCTGGGTCGCGTCCTTGCGGGCCAGGGTCAGCTGCTCTTCGACGCGCTTGTTGGCGCTGCTCAACTCGGCCTTGGCCTTGTCGGCGGCCGACAGGCCGTCGGCGATCTTCTTCGCGCGCTCATCGAGTGCCGACATGATGGGGGGCACGACGAACTTCATCGTGAACCACACCAGGATCAGGAACACGATCATCTGCGCGATCAGCGTAGCGTTGATGCTCACGTTGTAGCCTCTGGAACAAGAAGGTCAGGTGGTTCCGGCCGCGGCCGGAACGGCTCGGTAGGGCGCGAACGCCTTACTTCGGCAGATTGGCGATCTGGGCCAGGAACGGGTTGGCGGTGGCGAACCACAGCGCGATACCGGTGCCGATGATGAACGCGGCGTCGATCAGGCCGGCCAGCAGGAACATCTTGGTCTGCAGTTCGTTCATCAGTTCGGGCTGGCGCGCGGCCGACTCGAGGTACTTGCTGCCCATGATGCCGATGCCGATACAGGCGCCGACGGCACCCAGACCGATGATCAGGCCGGCGGCGAGGGCGACAAAGCTAATGACTTCCATGGTGACTCCTGGTGAGGTTTGTAGTTGAGAGAAATGAAAGGTGAATCTCGTTCGAGATGCCGCGGAAAACTCTGGGGCGATCGGGTCAGTGGCTGTCGTGCGCCTGACCCAGGTACACCAGGGTCAGCATCATGAACACGAAGGCCTGCAGCCACACGATCAGCAGGTGGAAGATCGCCCAGACCGTGCCGGCGACGATGTGGCCGATGAACAGCGCGATCCCGGTGGCGCTCAGCGCGAACGCGCCGCCCATCAGCGCGATCAGCATGAAGATCAGCTCGCCGGCGTACATGTTGCCGAACAGTCGCATGCCGTGCGAGACGGTCTTGGCGATGAACTCGATGATCTGCATCAGGAAGTTCACCGGGTACAGGAACCACTTGTCGCCGAACGGCGCCGAGAACAGCTCGTGCGTCCAGCCGCCTGCGCCCTTGATCTTGACGTTGTAGTACAGGCACAGCAGCAGCACGCTGATCGACAGCGCCATCGTGATCGACAGGTCGGCGGTAGGAACGACACGCAGGTGCTCCAGGCCGAGCACATGCTCGCCGAACCACGGCAGCAGGTCGACCGGCAGGAAGTCCATCGAATTCAGCAGGATGACCCAGATGTAGACCGTCAGCGCGAGCGGCACCACGAGCTTGCGGCTCTGCGCGTTGTGCACGATGCCCTTGGCCTGGTTGTCGACCATCTCGACGAGGATCTCGACCGCCGCCTGCAGGCGGCCCGGTGTGCCCGACGTGGCCTTGCGCGCCGCCAGCCACAGCAGCCAGCAACCCAGCACGCCGACCACGACGGTAAAGAAAACCGAATCGAGGTTGATGATGGAAAAATCGACGACCGACGTCTGCTTGTGGTTCTGCAGGTGCGTCAGGTGGTGAATGATGTATTCACCCGCGGTGGGCGCATGCGCCGCGCCTTCTGCTGCCTCTGCTGCCATCTTCTTGCTACGCCTCGTTGTCCGAACGCCGGCCGCGCCACAACAGCGCGACCCAATTGACCTTGATGCACACCACCATCGTGACCAGCAACGCCGGCCAGCTGAGGTGGGGCACCACCTTCGCGGCGATCACCAGCATGGCGACCGCGACCCCGATCTTCAACATCTCCCAGAACATGAACCCGGCGGCCGCGGCCATCGGATTGCGTGCTCTCTTCGTCATGCCGCGCGCCAGCAAGGCGCTCGGGAGGACAACAGCGGCGGCACCGTACAGTGCCGACCAGGCTGCCTCGCCACGCTGCGTGAAGGCCCAGAACGCGGCCCCGCACACCAGCCCCGCCACGGCCTGCGCCGCGACGACCCGCCACGGCGACGCCGACGGGTTGTTCCTTCTCCAGGCCTCGGCTTCTTGTCTCGACCAGGGCTTGACGATCTCCTGCTCTGCCTGGTCGTCCCGGTCTGCGCCGGGGTAGGCCACGCGGTTTCCGTTGACACCAGGGGTGATCGTCTCAATCATGGTGTGGCACGGGGCGCATGCGGCAAAGCCTTGGAATTATATGGGGAAACCCGCGGTCCTCCGGACACCCCAGTACCGCACGCGGGCTTGACGCCGCACCGGATCGATGTCACCGCGCCCCGTTGGCGCAGCGCCCTCAGGGGAGTTCGAGGTAGTGCGCCGCGAGCGCCTCGAACGCGCGCGCCGATGCGGCCGCGTCGAACCCTGCGCCGAGCTCTTCCTTCAGGATCGCCGCCACCGCATCGGCCAGCGCCGCGGCCTGCCGTGCATCCAGGAACAGCAACCGGCAGCGCCGCGCCAGCACGTCCTCGACACTACGCGCCATCTCGACGCGCGCCGCGAAACGCACCATCGCCTCGCTCAGGCCGCCACCACCGTCGCGCCACAGCCACGCATCGGCCCCCGGCAGTTCGCGCAGCGCGGCGACATCGCTGCCGTACTCGTGCTCGCCCGGTGGCTGGGTCAGCGATTCGCCCGCACCGGCCGGCGCGCCGACGAGCTTCAGCCGCTCGGTCACGCCGGCTTCGCGCGCCCGCAGCAGCCCGGCACCGAAGCATTGCGCAAGCACGTCCTCGGCCATCGCGCGGTAGGTCGTCCACTTGCCGCCGGTCACGGTGACAAGACCCGAGCGGTCGACCAGCACCGTGTGCTCGCGCGACAGCGCCTTGGTCTGCGTGCGGCCATCCTCGTCCTGCACCGGCCGCACCAGCGGCCGCAGCCCGACCCAGACCGACCGCACATCGGCCCGCGTCGGCGCCTTGCTCAGGTACTTGCCGGCTTCATTGAGGATGAACTCGACCTCCTCGTGGAACGGCGACGGCTCGGCGACGGGGTCGTCGCGCGGCGTGTCGGTGGTGCCGAGCACGGTCTTGCCCAGCCACGGCACCGCGAACAGCACGCGACCGTCCTCGGTCTTCGGGATCAGCAGCGCGTGGTCGGTCGGCAGGAAGTGGCGGTCCACGACGAGGTGCACGCCTTGGCTGGGCGCGACCATCGGCGGCTTCGTCGGCGCGCCGGGCGCCGCGTCCATGTCGCGGATCGCGTCGACCCAGACGCCGGTCGCGTTGATCACGCAGGCCGCACGCAGCGTGAAGCGCTCGCCGGCCTCGACATCTTCGGCGACCAGGCCCCGCAGCTTGCCCCCGTCGCGCAGCAGCCCGGTGCAGCGCAGGTGGTTGACGACGCAGGCGCCGCGTGCGACGGCGGTGCGCGCGAGCGCGATCGCCAGGCGCGCATCGTCGAACTGCCCGTCCCAGTACTTGACGCCGCCGGACAGGTCGCGCGTACGCACGGTCGGGATCAGCGAGCGGACCTGCGCCGTCGACAGGAACTGCGTCGCGCCCAGGCCGCGGCTGCCGGCGAGCGCGTCGTAGGCCTTCAGCCCGACGCCGTAGAAGCCGCGCTCCCACCAGCGGTAGCTCGGCATCACGAACGCCAGCGGCTGCGCCAGGTGCGGCGCGTTCGCGAGCAGCGCGCCACGCTCGTGCAGCGCCTCGCGCACCAGCGCGACATTGCCCTGCGCCAGGTAGCGCACGCCGCCGTGAACGAGCTTGGTGCTGCGCGACGACGTGCCCTTCGCGAAATCACTGGCCTCGACCAGCGCGACCGAAAAGCCGCGCGCCGCGGCGTCGAGGGCGACGCCCAGGCCGGTCGCGCCGCCGCCGATCACCGCGATGTCCCAGACCGCGCCGGTGCGCAGCCGGGCGAGTTGCTCGGAGCGGTTCATCCGAACATCATCGCAAAGTTCAGAGCGCGAAGTTCACCGGCAACCCGGGCACGTCGACCTCGAGCGCGAGCACGCATCCGGCGTACGGCTGCTCGATCAGTTCGGCCGCCGGGCGGTTCGCGCGCGCGGTCGTGACGTAGAGCGTGCGCAGGTCCGGGCCGCCGAAGCACGGCATGGTCGGGCAGCGCACCGGCAGCACCACCTCGCGAACGATCTCGCCGCGGGGCGACAGCCGCAGCAGCCGCTGGCCCTCGAACATCGCGGTCCAGTAGCAGCCTTCGGCGTCCATCGCGGCCCCGTCGGGGCGGCCGCCATAGCCCTCCAGCGCCTGGCCCGGCTGCTTGACGGGAAAGCTCGCGAACACGCGGCGCTGGCTCAGCGTGCCGGTGGCGGCATCGAAGTCGGCGGCGTAGATCGCGTGCGCGGTGGTGTCGCTCCAGTGGATCGTGCGCCCGTCGGGGCTCCAGGCCAGGCCGTTGCACACGGTCAGGCCGGCGACGCGGGGCTCGATCCGGCCGTGCGCAAAGCAGTTGAGCGTGGCGCGCGCCGGCGTGCGCGGTTCGTAGATCGTGCCGACCCAGAAGCGCCCCTGCGGGTCGCACTTGCCATCGTTGAAGCGTTCGAGCGCCGGGTCGTACGGCGCGTCGGCGACGCGGGCGCGCTGACCGCTCGCCGGGTCGAAGTGCCACAGCCCGTCACGCATCGCCAGCAGCAGCTGGCCGTTCAGCAGCGGCGCGAGGCTGGCCACATCGGTGTCGAACTTCCAGTGACGCAACTCGCCGCTGGCCGGATCGAAGCGCTGCAGCTCGTGGCCCGGGATGTCGCAGTAGTACAGCGCCTGCTCGCGCGGGTGCCAGACCGGCGACTCGCCCAGCAGCGCCGCCACCGCGACGGCCACCCGGACCTCGGCCGGCGCCGTCATCAGACGACCGCGACCTCGAGCGTCATCGACGCCTCGAAACTCTCGCCCGGCGCGACCGTGCGCAGGCCGTGCGCGGACGGGTCGGCCATGTGGATCGCGTTCGAGACATGGCTCACCGGCTCGACGCAGAAGTAGTCGCGGTCCTGCGGCGTGAACACGACCAGCCGGCTCAGCGACGAACTCAGCTGCAGCGAGAGCTTCTCGTCGCGGATGCGGGCCGGGCCGCGCCAGCCCTCGAAGCAGTTGTCGAACGCGAGGTGCGACACATCGCTGTCGATGCCGGGCTGCGCGACCTTGCGCACCGGCAACTGGGTGGCGTCCGAATCCCAGCGCTCGGCCAGCTCGATGTGCAGGCGGCTGCGCGCGCGCTTGACGAAATACGGGTGCCAGCCCAGGCCGACCGGCTGCGCGATCTCGGCGCTGTTGGTGAACACCATCTCGACGTGCATCGACTGCGGCGTCAGCGTGAAGTACTGGGTCGCCTCGAACCCGAACGGCCAGTCGGCGTCGCCCTGGTGGCGCAACCGCAGCACGACCTCGAGGACGCTGCTGGAGACGATCTCCCAGGGCCGCTGCCAGCCGACGCCGTGCAGCGAATGCGGGTTCGCATCGAAGTTGGGCTGGGTCGTGTGCTCGTGGCCCTTCCAGCGGAACTTGCGGTAGCCCAGCCGGTTGGAATACGGCAGCAGCGGGTAGCAGGCCGACGCGCGCGAGGCGCTCAGCGCGTCGGGCTCGGTGGAGCGAAGGATCGGCGTGTCGCGGTGCCAGAACCCGGCGATGCAGCCCCCGAGATCGGGCCGCAGCGCCAGCCGCAGGGCACCGGCATGCAATTCGAACGATGGCTTGGCTGATCCTGTCATGGCCCTCCCGGCGCGTTGAGATCGCGGCACGGGTGCACCCACTGCACGCCCCGCCACGGCGGCCCATCCTACGCCGGTCTGTCGGCGCGGCCCCCCGGGGTTCAGCCCAGTTCGGCCTTCAGATAATGCGCGCCGGCGATCGGGTTGAAGTAGTACGGCGCGGTTTCCACGAACCCGAGCGTCGCGTAGAGCTCGCGCGCCGACTCCATCTCGTCCAGCGTGTCCAGCAGCATCACCGAGTAGCCGGCGCCGCGCGCCTCGTCGAGCAGGGCCTCGGCCAGCGCGCGCCCCAGGCCGAAGCGGCGAAACGCGGGGCGCACGTACAGCCGCTTCATCTCGCAGGCGTTGGCGTGGTCGACATCGGCGAGCGCGCGCAACGCGCCGCAGCCCGCCAGCGCATCGCCGACGAAGGCCAGCAGCAGCCGGCCGCCCGGCGGCGCGTACTCGCCGGGCAGCGCGGCCAGTTCGGCCTCGAAGTCCTGGAAGCTCAGGTCGACCGCCAGGCCGGCGGCGTACTCGCGCAGGATTTCGCGCGCCGGCGCGATCCACGGCGGCGCGCTGGCGCGCAGCAGCGTGATCTCGGGCGTTTCGTCAGTCATGGGCGGTGGCGATCGACACGTGGAGCACGGCGCTCATCCGCCGAAGCTGACGACCCAGCCGACCATGCCGGCGCACAGCGCCAGCAGCACCGCCGCGAGCGTGCGCGAGCGGCCGTCGTCGACGGCGGCCGGTGCCGATGCTCAGCTGCTTGTCGCCGCTGAGCATCGGCCGCACCAGGGTGCGCTTCTTCGAGAACAGGTAGTACAGGATCGCCGCGACATGCAGCACGATCAGCCCGATGATCAGCCACTGGCCGAAGCTCCTGTGCCACTTCGTCAGCGTCAGGCTGGTCGCGCACGAGACGACGTTGACCAGCGGACCGGTGTTGGCGATCTCGTCGTCGGCGAACAGCCCGGTGCCGACCTGCAGCGCCAGCACGCCCAGCAGGCCGAACACCGAGAGTGCGCCGAGCGGGTTGTGCCCGACCTCGTGGTGCTCGTCCGTGCGGCTGACGCCGCGCAGGTAGCGCAGGATCGTCGTCGGCGCATAGACGAAGGTCGCGAAACGCGACCAGCGCCCGCCGACCAGCCCCCAAAGGATGCGGAACGCCAGCAGCGTGAACACCGCGTAGCCCAGGCGAAAGTGCCAGACCATCGCATTGCCGCCGATCCACGCGCTGGCGACCGACGCGATCACGCCCATCGCCAGCAGCCAGTGGAAGGCTCGCGTCGGCAGGTCCCAGACCCGAACGGTCGTCAACGCTTGTTCGTCCATCGTCGGCCGGGCTCGCCGGCAAGCAGGGTTGCACCGATGCTGCGAAAGATACCTGCAATCGCCACGCGACGCGGCGAAGACCGGCAGCCTCGACGCGATCAAGACCGCGGTCGGTGCGGTCGGTCAGTCCTGCAAGGCCTGCCACGACAGCTACCGCAAGGACTGAGGCGCAGCTTTCGGTCGATCGGGCGGCTCGCGCCGCGGCGGTGGCGCGATGGCCTCTTGCGCTGCGGCGTGGCGTCGCGGGGCCATGCGCATCCGCTAAACTCCGCCGCTGACCCGCCTTGCGGTCAACAACGTGGCGCCGCGCGCCAGGGGTTGGAGCACCCCGCCGCTGCGATCGCGTCGGCTGCCGGTCGGCCGACGCCCGACATCGATTTCGTGGCCGACTCCTCATGACAGAACCCCGTTTCCGCCTCGCCTGCCGCACCCTGCTCGCCCCCTTGCTCGCTGTCTGTCTCGCGTCGACCTCGCTGGTCGCGAACGCCGCCGACGATCCGTCGAGCAACAGTTTCAGCACGCCGGGTTACCCGGCGACCCAGCAGCGCAGCGGCACGCAGCCGGGTCAGGACAATCAGTTCAACCCGCCAGGTCAGCGCGGGACGCAGATTCAGAACGCCCCGGGAACCACCCTGCGCAGCGGCGGCAACCAGAACACGACGCAGCCCGGCATGTTCCTGCGCCGCGCGGAGCAGCCGCCGCCCAAGCCGGGCGAGTTCCAGAAGTTCGTCGAGACCGCGACCGGGCGCCTGCTGCCGCTGTTCGGCAGCAAGTTCTTCGCCGACGCCGCCGACAGCTACGCGCCCGTCGACAACGTGCCGGTCTCGGCCGACTACACCGTGGGCCCGGGCGACGAGATCATCCTGCGCGCCTGGGGGTCGATCGATGTCGACTACCGCAGCACCGTCGACCGCAACGGGCTGCTGAACCTGCCCAAGGTCGGCAGCTTCAACGTCTCCGGCGTGAAGGCCGCCGACCTCGAGAAATACCTGCGCGGCCAGATCGGCCGCCTGTACACGAACTTCGACCTGAGCGTGTCGCTGGGCCAGTTGCGCGGCGTCAAGGTGTTCGTCGTCGGCCCGGCGCAGCGGCCCGGCTCGTACACGCTGGCGAGCCAGTCGACACTGCTGTCGGCCGTCGTGATGGCCGGCGGTCCGGCACCGAACGGCTCGATGCGCAAGGTGCTGTTGCGGCGCGACGGCAAGGTGATCTCGGAGCTCGACATCTACGAGTTCCTGGTGCAGGGCGACAAGTCGAAGGACGTGCAGCTCGCCGCCGGCGACGTGGTCGTGTTCCAGCCGGCCGGCGCGCGCGTGGCGCTCAATGGCGCGCTCGACACGCCGGCAATCTACGAACTGAAGACGCCGCAGGAGCCGGTGCGCGAGGTGCTGCGCTATGCCGGCGGAACGCCGCCGCTGGCGAACCCGAACCGCGCGCAGCTCGAGCGCATCGACGTGAGCCAGCCGAAGGCCGCGCGCTTCGTCGAGGAGTTCAAGCTCGACGCCACCGGGCTGGAGAAGCCGCTGCGCGAGGGCGACGTGCTCACGCTGCTGCCGATCTCGCCCGCCTTCGCCAACGCCGTGACCTTGCGCGGCCACGTCGCGCAGCCGCTGCGCTACCCGTTCACGCCGGGCATGCGCATCCGCGACCTGATCCCGGACCGCGACGCGCTGATCTCGCCCGACTTCTACCGCCGCAAGAACCTGCTGGTGCAGGTCATCGACGACGACGAAGACCCGCGCACCGGCATCGCCGACAACCGAGACCGCCGCGGGGACGCCAACAACGGCTACGAGACGAACGACGCTTCCCCCGCGAGCGACCGGCAACGCGGCGGCCCGAACAGCGGCACCGGGTCCGGCAACGACACCGCCTACGGGGCCCGCAACGGCTCGCGCTCCGGCATGGGAAACAATCCCAACGACGGCTACGACGCCAACCGCAACCAGGACGCCGACACGTCCACGAACCGCCCGCTCACCCGCGCCGAGCGGCTGCGCCGCAGCGAGGACCGCGCGCTCGTCGCGGCCTCGAAGCGGACGCCGACGCCGCTGTTCGACGAGCTGAACTGGGATTACGCGGTCATCGAGCGCCTGAACACCCAGGACCTGACGACGCAGGTGATCCCGTTCAACCTGGGCAAGGCCGTGCTGCAGGGCGACGCCGCCAACAACATCGAGCTGATGGCCGGCGACGTGGTCACGGTCTACAGCCAGAAGGACATCCGCGTGCCCGTGTCGCGCCAGACGCGGCTGGTGTCGATCGAGGGCGAGGTCTCCTCACCCGGCGTCTACCAGCTGCTGCCCGGCGACACGCTGCAAAGCGTGATCGCACGCGCCGGCGGCTTCACCGCGCAGGCCTATCTCTACGGGCTGGAGTTCAGCCGCGAAGAGACGCGCAGGCGCCAGCGTGAGAACCTGACCGCGGCGATCGCCCGGCTCGAGTCGCTCTCCGCGGTGCAGGCCGCGCGCGATTCCGCGAATCGGCGTGACGACGCGACCGCGGCCGCCACCTCCACGGCCGTCAGCAATGCCGCCACCCAGGCGCAACTGGCCCGCCTGCGCAACGTCCAGCCGAACGGGCGGATCGCGCTCGAGCTGCAACCCGACGCGGCGACGCTGGCCGCGCTGCCCGCGGTGCCGCTGGAGGCCGGCGACCGCATCATCGTGCCGACGCGCCCGGGCTTCGTCACCGTCGCCGGTGCCGTGGTCAACAGCAACGCGTTCCTCTGGAAGCCGGGCCGCACCGCGGGCGAGTACCTGCGCCTGGCCGGCGCCGACGAAGCCGCCGAGCCCGCGAACATGTTCATCCTGCGCGCCGACGGCACCGTCAGCCACGCCGGCGACAGCCGCAGCTTCTGGGGCCGCAACAGCCTGGAATCGCAGGTCATGCAGCCCGGCGATGCGCTGATCGTTCCGAACCAGCTCGACTTCGAGACCTGGGGGCGCGCGTTCGTGCGCAACCTGAAGGACTTTGCGCAGATCTTCACCGGGTTCGGCATCGGCATCGCTGCCATCCACACGCTTTGATGCAGGGCCTTTCATGACGAGCGACGACCTGCAGCGGCCTGCTGCGACGGGCAGCGACGAATTCGACGACGACGGCCCGAGCGTCGACCTGACCCAGCTGCTGACCTGGGTCGGCGATGGCAAGAAGCTGATCGCCACGGTCACCGTCGCGGCGGCGGTCCTGGCGGTGGCGATCGGGCTGCTGTGGCCCAAGACCTTCACCGCGCGGGCGACGATGCTGGCGCCCGGCTCGCAGCAGCAAGGCGGTTCGGCCGCGGCGCTGGCCGCACTGGGCTCGCTGGGCTCGCTCGGCGGCCTCGGCGGCGGCCTCGGCGTGAAGTCGCCCGACGAGCTGTACGTCGCGCTGCTGCAGAGCGACAGCGTGCGCCGGGCCCTTGCCCAGCGCTTCGACCTGATGGCGCGCTACAAGGTGAAGAGCTACGAGGCGCTGCGCAAGACGCTGCCGAGCTACATCCACGTCGCCTCGGACAAGAAGAGCGGGCTGATCATCGTCGAGGTCGACGACGAGGACCCGAAGTTCGCCGCCGACCTGGCGAACGCCCACGCGGGCGAGATCACCAAGGTGCTCGGCCGGCTCGCGGTCTCCGAGGCCCAGCTGCGCCGCGTGTTCTTCGCGGGTCAGCTGAACGAGACCAAGGAGAACCTCGTCAAGGCCGAGCAGAACCTGCGCAACGTGCAGGAGAAGTCGGGCGTGATCGTGCTCGACAAGCAGGCCGAGGCGCTGATCACCGGCGCCGCGCAACTGCGCGCGATGATCGCCGAACGCGAGGTGCAGCTGAAGGTCCTGCGCACCGCGGCGACCGAGCAGAACCCTGACGTGATGCGCCTGAACTCCGAGCTGCGCGCGCTGCGCGTCGAGCTCGCGCGCATGGAATCGAGCCAAGGCGGCAACGCCGGCAGCGCGGTCGACATGCCGGTGGGCAAATTGCCCGAGGCCGGCATCGAGTACGTGCGCGCGCGCCGCGAGCTGAAGCTGCAGGAAACCCTGCTCGAGGCGATGATCCGCCAGTACGAGGCCGCCAAGCTCGACGAGGCCAAGGAAGGCCCGGCGCTGCAGCAGGTCGACATCGCGCTGCCGCCCGACCACAAGTCCAAGCCGTCGGTGGCGCTGGTCGCGATCGCCGGCACGCTGCTGGCGCTGCTGCTGTCAAGCGCGTTCGTCGTGGCGAGACGCTACGCCGCATGGTCGCGCGAACAGTTTCCGCAGGACGCCGCCGCGCGTGCCGCGCTCGCCCGGGCCTGGCGCTGGCGCGGCTGACGCCGCCGCGCCGCGTCAGGCGCCGCCCAGCACCCGTGCAAACACCGCGCTGTCGACGTTGCCGCCGGTGAGCGGCACGCCGACGCAGCGCCCGGCGATCGCGTCGCGCTGCGCCAGCGCTCCCGCGAGCGCTGCCGCACCCGCGCCTTCGGCGACGTTGTGGGTGTCGGCGAACAGCGCCCGCATCGCCGCGGCGACGACGTCGTCGCTGACCGCGATCACGTCGTCGACCTCGCGCCGGATCACCTCGAGCGCCTGCGCATCCGGCACGCGGCAGGCCATGCCGTCGGCCAGCAGTGTCGTCACCGGCGCCTCGATCGGCCGACCGGCGCGAAACGACTGCTGGTACGCGGTCGCGTGCGCCGAGACGACGCCGACGATGCGCGTGCCGACGCCGGCCTGCGCGCGCGCCGCGGCGCAGGCGCAGATGCCCGAGCCCTGGCCGATCGGCACGAACACCACGTCCGGCTGCACCGCCTCGAAGAACTCGAGCCAGTAGCTCGCGACGCCGCGCACCAGGTCGTCGTGAAACGACGGCACCATGTGCAGACCGCGCTCGCGCGCGAGCAGCGCGGCGTGCTCGCGCGCCGCCTGGAAATCCGCGCCGTGCTCGACCAGTTCGACGCCCAGCGCGCGCATCGCCGCGTTCTTCTCGACCGAGTTGCCGTGCGGCACGACGATCGTCGCCTCGAAGCCGTGGCGGCGCGCCGCGAAACCGACCGACTGGCCGTGGTTGCCGCGGGTGGCGCTGATCACGCCGCGCAGCTGCGGCTCGCGCCGGCGCAGCGCGTCGAAATAGACCAGCCCGCCGCGCAGCTTGAACGCGCCGACCGCGGTGTGGTTCTCGTGCTTGACCCAGACTTGCGCGCCGACGCGCGCATCGAGCAGCGGCCAGCGTTGCTGCGGCGTCGGCGGCATCGCGGCGCGCACGATGCGGCGTGCGTCTTCGAGGCGGTTTCGGTCGAACATGGTCAGGCTTCCGGAATCGGCGATTCGAGGTCGACAGGCCCGCGCGGGCCGCGCAGCAGCACGCTGATCGGCGCGGCGCCGGGCCGGTGGTCGGCGACGATGGTGCTCGGCAACGCCGTCGCCAACGCGGCGGGCCAGCCGGCGACCCGCATCGATTGCAGGGCCACGCCGCTGTCCGGCAGCGCATCGGTCGGGTGCGCGCCGCCCCATTCGATCAGCGCGGGCGCGGCCCCGGCGAGCGGCCGGTGGCCGTCGCCGCGCACGCTGATCTGCCAGCGCAGCAGGCCCTGCGGCGTCATGCGCTCGACCTGTTGAACCTCACCAGAGTCGATGCCGCCGGCCCGCATCGCCGCACGGGCGGCGGCGATCACCGCGCAGCGCGCGACCCAGTGCACGAGGCGCGGGCCCTGCGCCAGCAGGCGCTGCAGCGCCGCGTCGTCGAGGTCGAACCAGCGCGCGTGGCGCGGCGCGGGCGCGTCCGGGTCGATCGCGATGATCTCGAAGTAGGCGCGCGGAAAGGCCGCCGAGCCGATCGCGAACACGCGGTTGTGCGTGCCCATCGACGCATGCCGGCCGCCGGCGTCGGGCCGGATCCCGAGCGTCGCCTCGCACCAGTCCAGACCCTGCGTCAGCGTGCGCGCGGCCAGCACCAGGTGATCGAGCGCGAGCGGCGCCATCGCGGCCGGCGGCATCAGAGCGCGAGCTCGCCGCACACGCAGCTGACGCTGTGGCCGCCGACCCAGACCTGAGCGTCGACCTGGTCGATGAAGACGCGCCCGCGGCGCGCCAGCCGCGCGCCCTGCGCGGCGACATACGACCTGGGTGCGGCGCCGCTGCCGATCAGCCACTGTGCGAGGCTCGCGTTCAGGCTGCCGGTGACCGGGTCCTCGTAGCCCGGGCCCTCGCCGATCAGCGCACGCACCTCGAACTGCGCGTCGTGGCCGGCCTCGTGCGGGCCGACCACGCCGAGCTTGATGCCGGCCAGCGCCGCCCAGTCGGGCCGCAGCGCCAGCACGGCGTCGGCCGACGCGAGCCGGATCGCGCACCAGCCGGGCCCGTTGTCGACCCATTGGTGCGCGAGCACCGCATCGGCGGGCAGCCCGAGCGCCGCGACGATGCGCGCCAGCAGCGCGGCCTCGAGCGGCCCGGTGCGCACGCACGGCGGCGCCGCGAACGCGAGGCGCGCGTGGCCGCGCCGCACCCGGATCAGCCCGACCGCGCACTGCTGCACGACCTCGTCGGCGCCGCGCGCCACGCCGCCGGCCTCGATCCAGGCGTGGCAGCTGCCCAGCGTCGGGTGGCCGGCGAACGGCAGCTCGCGGTGCGGCGTGAAGATGCGCACGCGGTAGTCGGCCGCCGGGTCGGTCGGCGGCAGCAGGAAGGTGGTCTCGCTCAGGTTGGTCCAGCGCGCGAACGCCGCCATCTGCGCGTCGCTCAGGCCCTGCGCGTCGTGCACCACCGCGAGCGGGTTGCCCAGCAGCGGCGTGTCGGT
>JAYSLR010000039.1:0-2526 GCA_043725365.1 Rhizobacter sp.
GAACAGATGCTCGAGGCGCAGCATCGTGCGAATGCTTTCGTTGAACGGGTATTCGTAGAGGATCACGGTGGGGAGTCCTGCGCAGGCGAAGCGGACCTGCCGAAGCACGATTGTTCCACAGCGAGGCGCACGCCCCGGCGGTGTCTCAGTGCAACGGTCGGGTCCAGTGCTGCCACAGCGACGCGACCTGCGCGCTGAGTTCGGCCAGCGTGATGGCGTCGTTGCAGATCACCGCGTCGGCGGCGGCACGGCGCTGCGCGCGCGTGGCCTGCTGATCGATCACCGCCTGCACCGCTTCGACGGTCCAGCCGGAGCGCGCGACGACGCGCTCGATCTGCGTCGACTCGCGGCAATCGACAACCAGCACCTTGTCGACCAGCGCGCGCCAGCGGCCCGATTCGACCAGCAGCGGCACGTCGAAGACGATCACCGATGCGCTCGCCGCGGCGGCCTGGCGCCGGGTTTCATCGCCGATCATGGGGTGCAGGATGGCTTCGAGGCGCCGCTTCGCCGACGCATCGGCGAACACGATCTCGCGCATGCGTGCGCGGTCCAGCGCCCCGCTCGCGTCGATCGCGTCGGTGCCGAACGCAGTGACGAGTGCCGGGATCGCGGCGCCACCGGGCAGCGTCAGCTGGCGGGCGATCAGGTCGGTGTCGACGATGGCCGCGCCGTGCCCGGCGAGCAGGCCGGCGACGGTGCTCTTGCCGCTGCCGATTCCGCCCGTCAGGCCGATGCGCAGTGCGGAGGCGCTCAGAACGGCGGCAGCCACAGGCGCGACAACTGCTCGCCGAAGAACAGCGCAGCGATGCCGCCGCCGGCGAGATACGGGCCGAACGGGATCGGCACCTCGCGGTCGTGCTGACGGAACACGATCAGCGCGATGCCGACCATGGCGCCGACGGCCGACGACAGCAGGATGATCGACGGGATCGCCTGCCAGCCCATCCACGCGCCGAGCGCGGCGAGCAGCTTGAAGTCCCCGGCGCCCATGCCCTCCTTGCCGCGGATCAGGCGGTAGGCGTGGAATACGAACCACAGCGACAGGTAGCCGGCGACCGCACCGCCGACCGATGCGGTCAGCGTCACCGGGATCCACCCCAGCGCGGCCGAGACGATGCCGGCCCACATCAGCGGCAGGGTCAGGTCATCGGGCAGGAAGCTGGTGTCCAGGTCGATGAACGCGAGCGCGACGAGCGTGGCCACCAGCCCGCACCACAGCAGCACCGTGGGCTGGGCACCGAAGTGCAGGCCGCAAGCGGCGAACAACAGTGCGGTGAGCAACTCGATCGACGGGTAGCGGCGCGAGATCGGGGTCTTGCAGGCCGAACACCTGCCGCGCAGCCAGAGGTAGCTGGCGATCGGGATGTTCTCGTACCAGTGGATCTGGTGGCCGCACGACGGGCAGCGCGACCGTGGCGTCGACAGCGTGATCGGGGGCGAGTCGGCGATCGCCACGCCGAGCAGGTCGGCGCTCTCGAGGCGCCAGCCACGCTCCATCATCAGCGGCAGGCGGTGGATCACGACGTTCAGGAAGCTGCCGATGCACAGCCCCAGCAAGGCCAGGACGAAAGGCGACAGCAGGGCGTGGACGACTTGTGGATCCATCGACGGCGTGATCAGACGACCGCGCCGAGCTTGAAGATCGGCAGGTACATCGAGACCACGATGCCGCCGACCATGATTCCCAGGATCACGATGATGAACGGCTCCATCAGGCTGGACAGCCCCTTGACCGCCTCGTCGATCTCGTCTTCGTAGAACTCGGCCGCCTTGCCCAGCATGGCGTCAAGCGAGCCGGACTCCTCGCCGATCGCGCACATCTGCACCACCATGACCGGGAACACGCCCGTGGTCTGCATCGACGTGGTCAGCGCCGAACCGGTCGACACGTCCCTCTGGATCTGCTCGGTCGCTTCGGCGTAGACCGCGTTGCCCGAGGCACCGCCGACCGAGTCGAGCGCCTCGACCAGCGGCACGCCGGCGGCGAACATCGTCGACAGCGTGCGCGTCCAGCGCGCGACCGCCGACTTGCGGACCAGGTCGCCGAACACCGGCACGCGCAGCATCAGTCGGTCCATGAACTTCTGCATCTTCAGCGAGCGCTTCCATGATTGGAAGAAGAAGTAGGTGCCGCCGATCAGGAAGCCGAAGATCAGGTACCACCACTTGACGAAGAACTCCGACATCGCAATCACGACCAGCGTCGGCGCCGGCAGGTCGGCGCCGAACGACGTGAACACCTCCTTGAAGACCGGGATCACGAAGATCATGATCACCGCAAGCACGACAAAGCCCACGACCATCACGGCGACCGGGTAGATCAGCGCCGACTTGATCTTGCTCTTGATCGCCATCGTCTTTTCCTGGTAGATCGCCAGGCGATCCAGCAACTGTTCCAGGATACCGCCGGCCTCACCGGCCTCGACCAGGTTGCAGTACAGCGCGTCGAAGTACAGCGGGTGCTTGCGGAACGCCGACGACAGGCTGGTGCCGGTCTCGACGTCGCTGCGGATGTCGGTCAGC
>JAYSLR010000040.1:0-4834 GCA_043725365.1 Rhizobacter sp.
CCGGCTCAGGCGGCGCATGCGCTCGCTCGGCGTGACGATGTCGGTCAGGCGGATGCCGAACTTGTCGTTCACGACCACGACCTCGCCCTGCGCGATCAGGTAGCCGTTGACGAGCACGTCCATCGGCTCGCCGGCCATGGCCTCGAGCTCGACCACCGAGCCCTGCGCGAGCTGCAGGATGTGCTTGATCGGGATGCGCGTGCGGCCCAGCTCCACGGTGAGCTGCACCGGGATGTCCAGGATCATGTTGATGTCGTTGCCGGCGCTGGTGGCGCCGGTGGGCGCGAAGTTCTGGAACGCGGCGGGCGCGACCTGGTCGGCCGGCGCGTGCACCTCGGAGGCCGTTTCGGGCTTCGACTCGGCCAGCGCGGCGGCCCATTCGGCGGCCATCGCGTCTGCGTCTTCGGCCGGGGCGGTGTTTTCAGCTGACATGTGATTCTCCCAGCCAACCCTGTTCGGCGTTGGTCAGCAGTTGGTTGACTTTCAATGCGTACTTGCCGTTGGACGTGCCGTAGTGGCAGTCGAACACCGGCACCCCGACGACCTTGGCCTGGATCGCCTGCTGCAGGTCGAGCTCGATGAAGTCGCCGACCTTGAACGACAGCAGCTGCTCGACGGTGGCCGGCGCCTGGGCCAGCTCGGCGATCAGCTCGACCTCGGCCGACTGGATCTGCTGCTTCATCAGGTTGACCCAGCGCCGGTCGGGCTCGGCCGCGTCGCCCTGGATCGTCGAATACAGCACGTCGCGGATCGGCTCGAGCGTCGCATACGGGATGCAGAAGTGGATCGTGCCGCTGGTGTCGCCGATCTCGAGCGTGAAGCTGGTCGCCACGACGATCTCGCTCGGGGTGGCGATGTTCGCGAACTGCGGCTGCATCTCCGAGCGCTGGTAGTCGAGCTCGAGCGGGTAGATGCCGGTCCAGGCCTTCTTGTACTCGGCCGTGATCACCTCGACCAGCCGGCCGATGATGCGCTGCTCGGTGGGCGAGAAGTCGCGCCCCTCGATGCGGGTGTGGTACTTGCCGGCGCCGCCGAAGAGGGCATCGATCACCGCGAACACCAGGGTCGGGTCGCACACGATCAGGCCCGAGCCGCGCAGCGGCCGCACGCTGACGATGTTGAAGTTGGTCGGCACCACGATCTCGCGCAGGAAGGCGCTGTACTTCTGCACCTTGATGCTGCCGATCGAGATCTCGGGGCTCTTGCGGATGAAGTTGAACAGCCCGATGCGGATGTTGCGCGCGAACCGCTCGTTGATGATCTCCATCGTGGGCATGCGCCCGCGCACGATGCGCTCCTGGCTCGCCAGGTCGTAGTTGCGGACCGCGCCGTTGTCGACCGGCACCTCGTCGAGCTTCTGGCTCTCGCCGGTGATGCCCTGAAGCAGCGCGTCGACTTCGTCCTGCGAAAGAATCTGCTGATTCATTGGAGCCCCTCGTCCGCGGAGTACCGCGGCCGATCCCCCGAGGGGATGCGGGCCGGCTTGGGAGCGGCCCTGCGCTCGGCCCGCGCGCGCTGAATGAGGTCGCACTTCATTGAACGATGAAGTTCGAGAAATGCACGTGCTTGATCGGGTTCGGCTCGGCCGGCGCCTTGCTCGCGGCCCGCTTCGGCACCGGCTTCGGATCCTGGTCGTCGGCGGTGGCCGGATCGGCATCGCCGGTGGTCTTCTTCTCGATCACCGGATCCGGCTCCGGCACATCGATGCCCATCGTGCGCGACGCGTCGCGCAGGATCTCGGCGGCGAGCTGTTCCTTGCCCGGGCGGTCGAGCAGCTCGGTCGAGGTCTTGTGCGACAGGATCATCAGGATGCCATTGCGGATCGCCGGCATGAAGGCCTTCATCTCCTCCGCGAAGTGCGCATCCGCGACCTCGAAGGTGATGCCGACCTGCGCGTAGCGGTCGGCGTCCTTGTCGGACAGGTTCACGACGAACGGGTCGAGCGGCAGGAAGGTGGGCGGGTGCTTCAGGTCGGGCTTGGCCGGCTGCGCGTCGGCCTGCGCCGTGGTGTCGTCGCCGGCCTCGGCGGCCTGCGCGGCGCGCTTCTTCAGGAACACCGCCGTGCCCGCACCGGCGATGGCCAGCAGCAGCAGGACCGCGGCGGCCATGACGATCAGCTTCTTCTTGCCCTTCTTCACGGGCACGGCGGCGCCGGCGTCGACGGTGGGGGCAGCGGCAGCGGACATCGTCACTCCTTCGATTCTTGGGAACCGCCCCCGGGGCGCCGCGAAAGCATCGCGGTGCGTGGTGGCATGAAGGAAATTATGGAAACGATGCCCGTCGACCGAAGCGGCGATAAGCGGGGGATAAGGCGCCCAGTACGGCGCCAGCGCAGCGTGCCGGCAGGCCTGGGGCGAACCTCAGGCGAACAGGTCCACGCCGCCCGCGGTGACGATGCGGCGGGCGGCCGCACCGACGCGCTTGACGGTGTCCTCGCCGACGCTGCGGCGCCGGCCGGCAGCGCTGCCCGGATCCGAGCCGGTACCGTCGCCGCGCCCGCCGGCATGCTGCGAGACGCCGCCGCCGGCCAGCGTGAAGCCGGCGTCGTGCAGCGCGCTCGCGAGGTCCGGCAGGCCGGCCTCGATCGCCTGGCGGGTGGCGGCGGCATCGGCACCGAAGGCGACATGCGCCTGGGTGCCGTCCATCACGATCTGCACCGACACCGGGCCCATGTCGGCCGGGTTCAGGTGAATCTCGGCGTGTTGCACGCCGTCGCGGGCCAGCACGCTCAGCCGCAGGCCCAGTTCCTGGGCGAAGTCGGGTGCGGTGACCGGCGTGCTCAGCACGACCGGCGTCGTGGCCGCGACCTCGGCCGCCGCGCCGGGCGTCGGCGCGAGCGTGGTGGCGTTCAGCGCGGCGATGTCTTTCGCGCCGCCGCTGCTGCCGGTCGACGGTGCGGGCGCCTTCTCGATCGGCCGCTGCTCGGCCAGGGCCTGCGCGAACAGGCCCGCGGTCGAGGGGTCGGCGCCCTGGGACCGGGCCTGGGCCGCCGCCGCGTCCTTCAGGTCGGCGTCGGCCTTCAGGTCGGCTGCGCTCGGTCCGGCGGCGTGGCCACGCGCACGACCGGCCGGATCGTCGCCGAGCGCTGCCTGGGGAGCGTCGGGGTCCGTCCTGGCGCCGGGGCCGCCTTTCGCGGTGCCGGCGTCACCGCCCGCGGCGGCCGCCTGCTGCAGGTTCGCGAGCCAGTGCATCACGCCCGGGTCGAGCGCGGGGTCGGCGCTGGCCGGGCTCGCGGGCGCCGCGTCGGTGCGCTTGTCGGTGGCGGCGGGGTCGGTCGTGCCGGCCTTCGCGGTGTCGCTCGTCGATGGGTCCGTCTTCGGGCCGTGTGGCGCGGTGCCGGTGCCGTCGGCGGCGCGCAGCCTGCTGCGCAGCAGCGCGCGCGCGTGGCCGGCCGGGTCGGGCTCCTGAGGCTCGTGCGGGGACTGTGGGGACTGCGGCTCGGCCGAGGCTTCATCGTGCGCCACGGGCGCCGGCTGGGCACTGTTCGACGCGGCAGGGGCCGGCGCGGCCTCGGCCGGCGGCGGCACTGCGACGGCGGGCTGCTGCGCGGCCTGCGTCTGCGTCTGGCGCAGCAGCGAGGCAAAGCCGGCCGGGTCGGCGCCGTTGGGGCCGGATGGCGCGGTGTCGTGGGCCGCGATGCGCAGCGCCGTGGGGTTGATCGTCAGCATGTCGTTTTCCGCATTCACATCAGGGGTGCCGGGCGCGTCGCGCCGATGCGGACCCACGCCGCGCGCGTGGCGGCCTCGTCGGTTTGTTTCTGGTCGCGGCGGTCGCCCGCCAGGCGCTCCTCGAGCACACGCCGCTCGATCAGCTTGCGCACCGAGGCGCAGCGCATCTCGGCGCCCCGCAGCACGCCGAGCGCATGGTCGAGGCGCTGCGCCGCATGCTCGGCGATGCGCGCCTGCTGCTCGACAGCCTGGGTCAGCCGTTCCATGAAGCTCTGGTAGCAACGCACCAGCTCGATCTGGCCCTCGCGCGCGAACTGCGCGCCCCAGCGCTGCTCGTACTCGCGCCGGTAGGTGCGCAGCTCATCGACCTGGCGGGCGGCGGCCTCGCATGCGGCCTGGGCGCGCTGGTGGTCGGCCAGCGCCGCATCGCGCTGGCGCTCGTTCTGTCCGAGCAAGATGGTCAGGGATTGGTTGTCGGTCATGGGGAACGCAGGCGGTTCGAGATTCAGTGGCCGATCACCGCGCGCAGCTGGCTCAGGCTCGCGTCGAGCGTGGCGCTCTCTCGCATGCCCTGCTGCAGCAGCGCGGTCATCGGGTCGTGCAGGCGCACGGCGGTGTCGAGTTCGGCATCGTGGCCGGGCGCGTAGGCGCCGAGCTGGATCAGGTCGCGCGCCTTGTTGTGGCGCGCGTGCAGCTGGCGAAAGCGCCGCGCCGCGTCGATGTGTTCGTTCGAGGCGACGCTCGTCATCACCCGACACCGACTTCTCGATGTCGATCGCCGGGTAGTGGCCGGCCTCGGCGAGCTCGCGCGACAGCACGATGTGGCCGTCGAGAATGCCGCGCGCGGCATCGGCGATCGGGTCCTGCTGGTCGTCGCCTTCGGACAGCACGGTGTAGATCGCGGTGATCGAGCCGCCGCCCTTCAGGCCATTGCCGCTGCGCTCGACCAGCTGCGGCAGCTTCGCGAAGCAGCTCGGCGGGTAGCCCTTGGTCGCGGGCGGCTCGCCGATCGCCAGCGCGATCTCGCGCTGCGCCATCGCGTAGCGCGTCAGCGAGTCCATCAGCAGCAGCACGTTCAGCCCGCGGTCGCGAAAATGTTCGGCGATCACGGTGGCGTAGTTCGCGCCCTGCATGCGCACCAGCGGCGGCGCGTCGGCCGGCGCGGC
>JAYSLR010000041.1:0-4529 GCA_043725365.1 Rhizobacter sp.
TCGGTCATCAGCGAGAACGCGGTGACGAACACCGCCATGAACAGCGTCGCCGCGGCGAGCTGCCACCAGTGGCCGAGGATCAGCTCGCTCTGCGCCTCCGACAGCATCGTGCCCCACGAGACCTGGTCGACGCCGACCCCGAGGCCGAGGTACGACAGGATCACCTCGTACTTGATGAAGCCGACGACATAGATCGACAGCTGCACCAGGACGACGTGGCCGACGTTCGGCAGGATGTGGCGGAACATGCGCGAGCCGGTGCTCGCGCCGATGGCCTCGGCCGCGCGCACGTAGTCGCGCACCGCGTGCTTGATGAACTCGGCGCGGATCAGCCGGTAGATCCCCGGCCACCCCGCGAGCCCCAGGATCAGCACGACCGAGCCGATGCCGCGCCCGAACACCGCCGCGAACGCGAAGATCAGCAGGATGCCCGGCACCGCCGTGAAGACGTTGTAGACCCACTCGAGCAGGTCGCCGAGCCTGCCGCCGAAGAAGCCGGCGACGGCGCCGAGCAGGGTGCCGATGATCGTGGCCAGCAGCGCCGACGACACGCCGACCAGGATCGACACCTGTGCGCCCTTGATCGCCTTGGCGAGCACGTCGCGGCCCAGCCGGTCGCCGCCGAACGGCAGCGTCAGCGCCTTCACGCTCTCGGTGGTCTGGTACTTCTTCGCGGCCTCGGCCCACTCCTTGTAGCGCGGCGCGAGCGGGTCGACCGCCGAGATGTCGACGTTCGGCCCGCTGGGCGCCGCGATCGCGACGCTCTCGGTGGCCGCCGCCGGGCCGACGAAGGTCGGCGGCGCATCGGGCACGCCGCGCTCGACCTGCCAGTCGGCTGCTATCAGGCCCACGCCCGAGGCGAGCACGAGCAGCAGGAACAGCGCGACGATCACGAGCGAGGTCATGCCGACGTGGTCGGTGCGGAAGCGGGTCGCCGCGGCCGACCACACGCCGGTCGAGCGGGTCATGCTGGGCGTGAGTTGGGGGCTGAGAAGAACGGTGCTCATTTCAGCACCACGCGCGGGTCGACCAGCTTGTACAGGATGTCGGTCGCCAGGTTGACGACCATCGTGATCACCGCGATGTAGATCGCGAAGGCCTGGATCACCGGGTAGTCGCTGCGGTTCACCGCCAGCAGGATCTCGCGGCCCAGGCCCGGGATCGAGAAGAACTGCTCGATCAGGAACGCGCCGACGAAGATGCCCGGCAGCGCCACCGCGACGTTCGTCAGGATCGGGATCATCGCGTTGCGCAGCACGTGCTTCATCAGGATCACCGGTTCGGTCAGGCCCTTGGCGCGCGCGGTGCGCACGTAGTCGTGGCCGATCTCGTCGAGGAAGAAGGTGCGGTACAGGCGCGTCGTCGGCGCCAGCGACACCGCGACCGCGAGCAGCACCGGCAGCGGCGCGTAGGTGCTCAGGTTGGTCCAGGTGCTGTCGCTCCAGCCCTGCACCGGAAACAGCCCGAGCTGGAACGCGAACACGTACTGGCCGACGATCACGTAGACCAGGAACGAGATCGACAGCGCGACCGTGGTCGCGACCATGATCGCGCGATCGGTCAGCGAGCCGCGCACGTAGGCCACGCCCATCGCGAACGGGATCGCCAGGAAGCTGTCGAGGATCAGGATCGGCACCATCACCGTCAGCGTCGCCGGCAGGCGGGTGGCGAACAGGTGGCTGACGGCCTCGTTGGTGGCCCAGCTCCGGCCCCAGTCGAAGGTGACGATCTGCTTCAGGAAGATGAAGAACTGCGTCCACAGCGGTTCGTTCAGCCCGAGCTGCTGGCGGATCGCGTCGACCTGCGCCTGCGTGGCGTTCAGGCCGCCGAGGATTTCGGCCGGGTCGCCGCCGAAGGCTTTGAACAACAGGAACACCAGCAGCACGACGCCGAACAATGTCGGGATCATCTGCCACAGGCGTCGGATCAGATAGGCCGCCATGGCTCGAAACACTCCTCATCCAGTCAGATCGGGGCACCGCGCGCGGCGCCCGCGCTCGTGGCGGGGCGCTCTGACGCGACAGGTGCGAGCGGACGGGAGTCTAGGGCCTGTGCGGGGCGGCCCTCCCCCGCGTTTGCCCTGTTCCGCCCGGTGTCCGCGCTTCGATGCGGGTACGCAAGTCGCGTGCCCCGGCGGTGCCGCCCCGACTTGAACCATAGTGCTTGCACCGGGTCCGAAGCCACCGTGGCACCTCTAGACTCCCGCCTTCGTCCAAGTATCTGCTGCCCGCCCGCGCAACCGCCGGGGCCCGGGCCCTAACGTGATCCCACAAGGAACGCCTGTCATGCTGTCTCGCGCCGCCGCGCCGCGCCGCTCGTTCATTCGTCGCGGTGGCGCCGCCGCCCTCGCCGGCCTGCTCGCGCCGTGGGCTCGCGCGGTGCCGGAGCCGGCCGCCGCGCAGAAGGTGCTGCGCTATGCGCTGCGCGTCGCCGAGACCGGCTTCGACCCGGCGCAGATCTCGGACCTGTACTCGGCCACGATGGCGGCGAACATGTTCGACGCGCTGTACGCATACGAATTTCTCGCGCGCCCGGTGCGGCTGCGGCCGAACACCGCGGTCGCGCTGCCCGAGGCCTCGGCCGACTTCAAGACCTTCGTCGTGCGCGTCAAGCCCGGCATCTTCTTCGACGACGACGTCGCGTTCGGCGGCCGCCGGCGCGAGCTGGTCGCGCAGGACTACGTCTATTCGATCAAGCGGCACTTCGACCCGCGCTGGAAGAGCCCGCGCCTGTCGGGCCTGGAGAACAACCGGATCGTCGGCCTGGCCGAGCTGCGCGAGGCGGCGCTGAAGAGCGGCAAGCCGTTCGACTACGACCGCGAGGCCGAGGGGCTGCGCGCGCTCGATCGCTACACGATCCAGTTCAGGCTGGCCCGGTCGAACCCGCGCTTCACCGACGAGCTCGGCGACCCGGCCGTCACCGGCGCGGTGGCGCGCGAGGTCGTCGAGCACTACGGCGACAGGATCATGGAGCACCCGGTGGGCACCGGGCCGTTCCGCCTGGCGAGCTGGCGGCGCAGCTCGCTGATCGTGTTCGAGAAGAACCCGAACTACCGCGACGTGTTCTACGACGAGGAGGCGCCGGCCGACGACGCGCTCGCCCGAGCGGCGGTCGCGAAGCTGAAGGGCCGCAAGCTGCCGATGGTCGACCGCGTCGAGATCAGCATCATCGAGCAGTCGCAGCCGCGCTGGCTCGCGTTCGTGAACCGCGAGATGGACGTGATCGAGCAGGTGCCCGAGGACTTCACCACCACCGCGATCCCGAACAACGAGGTTGCGCCGAATCTCGCGAAGCAGGGCGTCTACCAGGTTCGCTACCTTCGCAACGACGACGCGATGTCGTACTTCGCGATGGAGAACCCGGTGGTCGGCGGCTACACGCCCGAGAAGGTGGCGCTGCGCCGGGCGATCGCGCTGGCGGTCAATACCGACGAGGAGATCCGCGCGGTGCGGCGCGGCCAGGCGATCGTCGGGCAGTCGATCATCGCGCCCGGGCTTTACGGCTACGACCCGGCCTTCCGCAGCGAGATGGGCGAGTTCAACCGCGCCAAGTCGCAGGCGCTGCTCGACCTGTTCGGCTACGTGGATCGTGACGGCGACGGCTGGCGCGAGCAGCCCGACGGTTCGCCGCTGACGATCGAGTACGCGACGCAGCCCGACGACCTGAGCCGTCAGCTGATCACGCAGTGGAAGAAGAACATGGACGCGATCGGCGTGCGCATCGTCTTCCGAACCGCGCAGTGGCCGGAGAACCTGAAGGCCTCGCGCGCCGGCAGGCTGATGATGTGGGGCGTGGCCTGGAGCGGCGGGCCCGACGGCGAAGAGTTCCTGGTGCTGTGCCACGGGCCCGACAAGGGGCAGTCGAATCACGCGCGCTTCCAGAACGCCGAGTACGACCGGCTGTTCGACCTGCAGCGCAGCCTGCCGAACGGCCCCGAGCGCCTGCAGGCGATGACGCGGATGAAGGAGATCACGGTGGCCTACATGCCGTACAAGGTGCATGTGCACCGCATCTGGACCGACCTCGCCCAGCCCTGGGTCGTCGGCTACCACCGCAACGTGTTCCTGCGCGAGTTCTGGCGCTATGTCGACATCGATCCCGCCGAGAAGGCGCGGCGCCTGAAGTGAGTTCGGATGGAACACGAATTGTTTGATGAGGGAGTGTCGGGACCGCGGGCGGCTTGCGGCCCGTTGCGGTCACTTGCGACCAGATTCTCTGCAGGCGTCGGCGCGGGATCGGGCGGGCGGGGCATGCTGCTGCGCTCATGTCCCCCGGAGCCGGCCTTCGGCCAGCTCCTCCTCCTTTACTTCGCTCCGCAGCACGCCCCACCCGCCCGATCTTCTCCACGGTGCAGCCCGATGACGGGCGCAGTACGCCTCGGTCCGTTGCCAAGGGAGTCGGGTGGGCAACGCAGCGAAGTAAAGGAGGAGGGACGGGCGCAGCCCGTTCCGGGGGACATGAGCGGAGTTGTCCACCCGGCTCCTGCGGCTCGCGCCGACCGTCACAGTGCGCACGCTCGCTTGCGAACG
>JAYSLR010000042.1:0-4373 GCA_043725365.1 Rhizobacter sp.
GGGGATGTACTCGATCGCTCCCGCGGCCACGAGTTCGGGCAGCGCCAGCGGTGGCTCGCCGAGCCGTGCCCGGGCCGCGTTCACGACCGCCACCGCCACGTCGTTGAACGGTTGCGCCCGGCCGGTGCCCAGGTTGAAGACGCCGCCGCACTCGGGGTGTTCCAGGAACCACAGGTTGACTGCGACCACGTCGTCGGCGAAGACGAAGTCGCGCGATTGCTGGCCCGGCGCATAGCCACCGTACTCGCCGAACAGCTTGACCTTGCCGGTCTCGCGCAACTGGTTGAAGTGATGGAACGCCACCGACGCCATGCGCCCCTTGTGCTGCTCGCGCGGGCCGTAGACGTTGAAGTACCGAAATCCCACGACCTGCGTGCGCGAGCCCGGCGGCATGCGCCGCACCACGTTGTCGAACAGCAGCTTGGAGTAACCATAGACGTTGAGCGGCTGCTCGAACGCGGGCTCTTCGCGGAACGATGCGCTGCCGCCGTAGGTGGCCGCCGACGAGGCGTACAGCAGTCGCGTGCCCTGGGCCTGGCAGGCATCGAGCAGGTCCTTGGAGCAGCGGTAGTTGGTGTCCATCATGTAGCGCCCGTCGTGCTCCATCGTGTCGGAGCACGCGCCTTCGTGGAACACCGCGTCGAGCTTGCCGAACTCGCCCTTGGCGAAGCGGGCGTAGAACTCGCGTTTGTCGAAGTAGTCGCTGAGGCGGGCGCCGAGCAGGTTGCGGTACTTCGGGCCGTCGGTCAGGTCGTCGACGGCGATCACGTCGTCGATGCCGATCGCGTTCAGGCCGTGCACGAGATTCGAGCCGATCATGCCGGCGGCGCCGGTGACCACCACTTTCATTCGAACAACTCCTCGTAGCTGACGCTGGCGGTGCCGAACTTGCCGACGACGATGCCGCCGGCGCGGTTCGCGATGGGCATGGCCTCGCGCAGGCCCAGGCCGGCGCCGAGCATCGCGGCCAGCGTGGCGATCACGGTGTCACCGGCGCCGGTGACGTCGAAGACCTCGCGTGCCTGGGCCGGCACCTGGACGTGGCCCTGGGCGTCGAACAGCGACATGCCGTCCTCCGAGCGGGTCAGCAGCAGGGCGTCCAGGCGGTGCGCCTCGCGCAGTGCCTGGACGCGCTCGTGCAGCTGGGCCTCGCTGCTCCACGCACCGATCACCTGGGCGAGCTCGGCGCGGTTCGGGGTGATGACGCTGGCGCCGGCATAGCGGCTGTAGTCGCTGCCCTTGGGGTCGATCAGCACCGGCTTGCCGAGCTGGCGGGCGAGTTCGATCATGCGCGGGATGTGGGTCAGGCCGCCCTTGCCGTAGTCGGAGAAGAGCACGGCGTCGTGCTCGGGCAGCACGCGTTCGAAGTCGGCGAGCATGCCGGCGAGCACTTCGTGGTCGGGCTGGTTCTCGAAGTCGATGCGGATCAGCTGCTGGGAGCGGCCGATCACGCGCAGCTTGACGATGGTGTACAGCTGGGCGTCGCTGCCCAGCAGCGCGGCCACGCCTTGCTGCTCGAGCAGGCGGCGCAGCGTGCGCGCCGGCTCGTCGTCGCCGACCACGGTCAGCAGGGTGGCCTGCGCGCCCAGGGTCTTGACGTTCAGCGCGACGTTGGCGGCACCGCCCAGGCGCTCTTCCTCGCGGTTGACGCGCACCACCGGCACCGGCGCCTCGGGCGAGATGCGGTCGACCGCGCCGAACCAGTAGCGGTCCAGCATCGCGTCGCCGACGACGAGCACGCGCGAGCGCTCGACCTTCTCGCGACTCGGCGAGGCGGCGGCAACCGCCGCCGGGCCGCTCCCAAGGCGGTTGCCGGCCCCCTCGGGGGGCGAGCGTGGTACTCCACGACTGGGGGTGGTCATCTCTACAGATCCTCCAGCCGCTGCGGCGGGTAGCTGTCCCAGTTCAGGCAGCCGGGACATTGCCAGAAATAGTGCTGCGCCTCGAAGCCGCAGGCGGCGCAGCGGTAGCGGTGA
Organism: Rhizobacter sp.; assembly: GCA_043725365.1. Lineage (GTDB taxonomy): Bacteria > Pseudomonadota > Gammaproteobacteria > Burkholderiales > Burkholderiaceae_C > LMDS01. Next base: position 1,977 of record JAYSLR010000042.1, read on the forward strand.
AGCGGCTTCGCGGCGCGGCCGATCGCTTCGCCGAGCGCCTGGGTCTCGCCGGCGTCGAAGTGCGCAACGCCCTGCTGCGTGATCAGCGCCTTCGCGACCGACAGCGTCGGGTGCTGGCGCAGCTGTGTGATCAGGCGCTCGCGCTGGCGCCCCGGCTCGGGGTCGAGCAGGGCCAGCGCGTCGAGCAGGTCCATCGTCGGGGCGCGCGCATGCAGCTCGCGCAGGCGCGCGGCCGCCGCGGTGACGCCGCCGCTGGCCAGTGCACTCTGCGCGTACTCCTGCGCAACGAGGTTGAACGCGGCCGGGTGCGCGACCATCAGCACGCCCCACAGCGCCAGCACCTCGGTGTGGTCGCCGCGGCGGGCCGCGCGCTGGCCGGCGAGCACGAGTGGTCGCGCGGCCTGCGGCGCGGCCGCGCGCGCGTTCTTCACCGCGGTATCGGCCGCGTCGGTCTGTTGCTTCGCATCGGCCTCGAGCGCGATCTCGCACCAGTAGTGCGAGATGCGCGGCGCGAACGAGCCGGTGCCGCGGTGCTCGAGCTTCTGCGCGACCTCGACCGCCGCTCGCCAGTCGCGCGAGCGCTCGTGCAGCGAGAGCAGGGCCAGGCGCGCCACGGGGGCGAAGGCTGTGCCTTCGAGTGCAAGGTAGGCGCTTTCGGCACGGTCGAACAGACCGGCCTTCATGAAGTCCTGTGCCAGCGCGTGCTGCGCGCGGTCGCGCTCGCTGCGCGGCAGGTCGGCGCGGTTCAGAAGGTGCTCGTGCACGCGCACTGCGCGCTCGAACTCGCCGCGGCGGCGGAAGAGGTTGCCCAGCGCGAAGTGCAGGTCGGAGGTGTCGGGGTCCTGCTGGACGGCTTCGATGAAGGCGTCGATGGCCTTGTCGTGCTGCTCGTTCAGCAGCAGGTTCAGGCCCTTGTAGTAGGCCTTCGGCGAATCCTTCTGTTCACGCCTCCACTGACGCAGGTCGAAGCGCGAGGCGAGCCAGCCGAACGCGAACGCCAGCGGCAAGCCGAGCAGCAGCCACTGCAATTCAAAGTCCATCGCGGGGCGGGTGCGGCAACGTGATCTCGGCGGCCGGACTCGCGACCGGCAGGTCGACTCGGGCCTCGATCACGGGCGCATTCTTGCGCGCGACACGGCGGTGCCGCCACCAGCTCGGAACCATCGCGAACACGCCGAACGCGCAGCCGAGCGCGAACGCAGCGAGCACGATGAAAACCATCGGGGCGCGCCACTCCTGACCGAAGAACCAGCGCACGCCGGCCTCCTGCTGATTGTTCAGCGCGAACGCGAAGAGCGTGAAGAAGATGGCGGCTCGGAAGAGCCAGACGAGCAGTCGCATCGGCGGCAGACGCAATCGGAACAGGCGGCCGATTCTACTGGCCGGGCGATGCGAAGCCGCGTTCAGTCGCTGCCGGTGATGGTGCGCGGCGCCAGCCCCGTATCCGCGGGCACGTGCGCATCGACAGCCTCGCGCAGGGCCTTGCCGGGCTTGAAGTGCGGGACCAGCTTCTCGGGGATCACCACCTGCTCGCCGCTGCGCGGGTTGCGGCCCACGCGCGGCGGGCGGCGGTTGATCGAGAAGCTGCCGAAACCACTGATCTCGATGCGGTGCCCCTTGGCGAGCGCCGCGGACATCGCATCGAGGATCGTCTTGACCGCGAACTCCGTGTCACGGTGCGTCAGCTGGCCGAAACGTTCGGCCAGCTGCGCCACGAGATCGGAGCGGGTCATCGACACCAGTCGGGCAACGGGTTAGCCGTTGTCCTTCTGGTTGTCCAGCTTGGCGCGCAGCAGTGCGCCCAGGCTGGTCGTGCCGGCGTTCTCACGCTCGCTCGTTTGCGCCAGGCGCTGCATCGCTTCCTGGTTGTCGGCGTTGTCCTTCGCCTTGATCGACAACTGGATCGAACGCGTCTTGCGGTCGACGTTGATGATCACGGCGTTGACTTCGTCGCCTTCCTTCAGCACGTTGCGCGCGTCTTCGACACGGTCGCGGCTGATCTCGGAGGCGCGCAGGTAGCCCGTCACGTCGTCGTTCAGCTGGATCTCGGCGCCACGTGCATCGACCGTCTTGACCTTGCCGGTCACCGACATGCCGCGGTCGTTGACCGAGGTGTAGCTGGTGAACGGGTCGGAGTCGAGCTGCTTGATGCCCAGCGAGATGCGCTCGCGGTCCACGTCGACGGCCAGCACGATCGCTTCGACTTCCTGGCCCTTCTTGTAGTTGCGAACGGCCTGCTCGCCCGGCTCGTGCCAGGACAGGTCGGACAGGTGCACCAGGCCGTCGATGCCGGCGGCCAGGCCGACGAACACGCCGAAGTCGGTGATCGACTTGACCGGGCCCTTGACACGGTCGCCGCGCTGCACGGTGGTCGAGAACTCTTCCCACGGGTTCGCC
>JAYSLR010000043.1:0-7506 GCA_043725365.1 Rhizobacter sp.
TGCAGGAAGCGCGCTGGTTCATGAAGAACATCCTGCAGCGCTTCGACACGATCCAGCGCGTCTCGCAGGCCATCGTCGAGCGCCAGAAGAACTTCTTCAGCCACGGCGCGATCGCGATGAAGCCGCTGGTGCTGCGCGAGATCGCCGACGAGCTCGGCCTGCACGAGTCGACGATCTCGCGCGTGACGACCGCGAAGTACATGAACACGCCGTTCGGCACCTTCGAGCTGAAATACTTCTTCGGCTCGTCGCTGAACACCGAGGCCGGCGGCAACGCGTCGAGCACCGCGGTGCGCGCGCTGATCAAGCAGATCGTCGCGGCCGAGAACCCGGCCAAGCCCTTGAGCGACAGCCAGATCTCGCAGATGCTCGACGAGCAGGGCATCCAGGTCGCGCGGCGCACCGTCGCGAAGTACCGCGACGCGCTGAAGATCGCGCCGACGCAGTTGCGCAAGGCGATGTAGCGTGCGATCCGAGCGCCGGGCCGTTCCCAAGCCGGATCGCATCCCCACGGGGGATCGACCGCGGTACCCCGTGGGCGAGGGGCAGTCATGACGCTGCCACTGTTTCTGCCGTGTGCGGCCGGCGTCGAGGCGCTGTTGACCGAAGAGATCGAACGCGTCCTGCCGAAGACGCGCGTGCATCAGGCGCGCGGCGGCGTCGCGCTCGAAGGCGATCCGCTCGAGGTGATGACGCTCAACCTCGAGAGCCGGCTCGCGCAGCGCGTGCTGATCGAGGTCGCGCACGGTTCGTACCGCGACGAGAACGACATCTACGAGCTCGGCCACAGCGTCGACTGGACGCAGTGGATCACGCCGCAGCACACCCTGCGTGTCGACACCACCGCGCACCGCAGCCCGTTGCGCAGCCTGAATTTCGCCGCGCTGCGCGTGAAGGACGCGGTCTGCGACGTGCTGCGCGACGCGACCGGCGAACGCCCCAGCGTCGACACGCGCCACCCCGACCTGCAGCTGGTGCTGCACCTGGGCGAGCACGAGGCGACGATCTACGTCGACAGCTCCGGCGAGTCGCTCTTCAAGCGCGGCTGGCGCGAGGACAAGGGCGACGCGCCGCTGAAGGAGACGCTCGCGGCCGCGATGCTCGCCGCCGCCGGTTGGCGCGGCACGCCCGACGCCGGCGGCGCGCTGCACGACCCGTGCTGCGGCTCCGGCACGATCGCGATCGAGGCCGCGCAGATCGCCTGCGGCATCGCGCCGGGGCTGAAGCGGCGCTTCGCGTTCGAGCGCCTGCTGCCGTTCATCGGCGAAGAGATGCGTGCCGAGCTGCAACGCCTGCGCAGCCACGCGCAGGCCCGGATCCATCCGTCCGCCGTGCCGATCCACGCCAGCGACGTGTCGTTCCGCATGGTCGACTTCGCGCGCCGCAACGCGCAGCGCGCCGGCGTCGAGGCGGCCATCACGTTCAACGGCGGTGACGCGCTCGAGCGCCCCGCACCGGTGCTGCCGCCCGAGCTGCCAGGCACGCTGATGGTCAACCCGCCGTACGGCGAGCGCATCGAGGTCGGCGGCAAGGCGGCCACGCGCGATTCCGCAGAAGACCGGGACACGCCGAGCGACTTCTTCCCGCGCCTGGCCGCGCACTGGAAGCGCACCTACACGCAGCATCCGGCCGGCTGGACCGCCTACGTGCTCAGCCCGGACATGAAGCTGCCGAGCGCGATGCGGCTGAAGGAGTCGCGCCGCGTGCCGATGTGGAACGGGCCGATCGAGTGCCGGCTGTTCCGCTTCGACCTGGTCGCCGGTTCGGCACGCAAGGCCTGAACGGCGCGGCGGCGCGAACGGCTCAGCGTCGGGTCAGTTGCCCGAGCAGCGCGCCCATGTCGTCGCCGAAGCCGCCGCTCGGCGCCTGGCCCTGCGGCGTCAGGCGATCGATCACCTCCGGCAGCATCTGCGACAGCTGGCCGGCGGCCTCGCCGTGCGACAGCCCGAGTTGCGCGGCGATCTTGCCGATCGCGTCCGAGCCCAGCACGTTCGAGAGCTGATCGCCCGAGATCGGCGCGTTCTGGCCGTGGCCGATCCAGGAGCCGATCACGTCGCCCAGGCCGGCCTGCGTGAAGCGGCCGATCAGGTCGCCCAGGCCGCCGACGCCGGCGCCCTGCGACTGCTGCCCGTTGGCCAGCATCGCGATCACGGTGCTCAGCAGCACCGAACCGGGCGCGCCCTGCGTGGCGCCCGGCGCGGGGGGTTGAACGCCAAGTTGGCTGTTCGTCAGCGCACCGATCACCGAATCAAGCAAACCCATCGCATCACCCCGTCAAGTGGACACCCGATTCTGGGCACCGCGGCGCTGCAGCGCAAGCCACAGCAAGGCCGCCGCCGTGACCAGCACCGGCACGATCGAGCCGAGGTTCAGCAGCCGCCAGCCGCTGGTCGTCACGAGCGCGCCGGAGCTGAACGACGTGACCGTCATCGTCGCGAAGATCATCGTGTCCATCGCCGCCTGCGCGGTCGTCTTTTCCTCGGGCCGGTAGGCCTGGGTCAACAGTGTCGTGCCGCCGATGTACAGGAAATTCCAGCCGACGCCCAGCGTCGCCAGCGCGACCGCGAAATGCGTCAGATCGACCCCCGACAGCGCCACGCCGATGCACACCGCGTTCAGCGCGACGCCGACCGCCATCACCGGCAGGTAGCCGAAGCGCCGGATCAGCGAGCCGGTGAAGAAGCTCGGCACGAACATGCCGAGCACGTGCCATTCGAGCACCAGCGCGGTGTTCGCGAACGGGTGCGAGCACTGCGACATCGCGATCGGTGTCGCGGCCATCAGCAGGTTCATCACGCCGTAGCCGAGCGCCGCCCCGGTCACCGCGACGATGAAGACCGGCTGACCCGCGATCTCGCGCAGCGGCCGGCCGGGCCGCGCGGCGCTCGGCATCGGCAACGGCGGGAACTCGATGAACGAGACCGTCAGCAACGCCAGCACTGCGATCCCGACCAGCGCCGCGTACGCGCCGGCGAACGGCACCGGCAATGCGTCGCGGGTCGCGCTCGCGAGGTTCGGGCCGGCGACGGCCCCGAGGATGCCGCCGGCCAGCACCCACGAGATCGCGCGTTCCCGGAACGCCGGCGCGACGATCTCGGCCGCCGCAAAGCGGTACAGGCCGGCGTTGGCGTTGTAGTAGCCGGCGAGCATCGTCGCACCGACGAGCAGCCAGAACTGGTGCGAGACCGCGGCGTAGGCGCACAGCGCGGTCGACAGCATCGCGACGACCAGGCCGGCCTGGAACGCGCGCCGCCGGCCCCACGCGCGCTGGTGCCGCGCGACCAGGCCCGCGCACAGTGCGCCGCCGGCGACATAGCCCGTCACCGGCAGGGTCGCCAGCCAGGCATTCGGTGCCAGGCTCAGGCCGACCAGGCCGTTGATCGCGATGAAGGTGACGTTGTTCGTCAGGAACAGCCCCTGGCACAGGGTCAGCAGCAGCAGGCGCGGGTTCATGCGGCGCGCAGCCCGAGGTGCGCGAGCAGCGCCAGCGGCGCGGTGTCGGCGCGCAGCACGCGCGGGCCGAGCGACACGGCGCAGAAGCCGACGGCGCGTGCCGCCGCTTCCTCGTCCGGCGACAGGCCGCCTTCCGGCCCGCTGAGGCAGAGCACCCCGGCCGGCGCCATCGTCAGTGCGGCGACCGGCCGCGCCTCGTGAAAGCCGAGCATCCAGCGCGATGCCGGCGCGCCCGCCGGCAGTTCGCGCAGCCACTGCGGCAGCGAGCGCACCGGCTCGATCCGCGGCACGCGCGTGCGCCCGCTCTGCTCGCAGGCCGCGAGCGCGATCGCCTGCCAGTGCGCGACCTTCTTCTGCGCGCGCTCGCCGGCCAGCCGCAGCACCGAGCGTTCGCACAGCAGCGGCTGGATCGCGCTCGCGCCGAGCTCGGTGGCCTTCTCGACCAGCATGTCCATGCGTTCGTTCGCGGGCATGCCGAGCGCGAGCGTGGCCTCGAACGGCAGCTCGCGGTCGACCTCGGTGGACGCGCCGATCCGGACCGTGACCTCGCTGCGACCCATCTGCACGACGATCGCCGCGGCTTCGCCGCCGCTGCCGTCGAACAGGGTCAGCGCGGCACCGGGCTGCAGCCGCAGCACCTGCACGTGCCGCGTCGGCCCGGGCGGCAGCGTCAGGGTCGATCCGGCGGCGAGCGGTCGGTCGATGAAGAGGCGGGGCGGCATGCGGCGAGTGTGCCTCAGCGGTCGGTGGATCGACTGCCGAGACTCAGCGCCGCAGCCCGCGCAGCCACACGCGCGAGCGCTGCCATCCTGTGTTCAGCGCGCGCCAGGCCGCCGACGCGTTCAGGGCCCGGCGCACCTGCCCGCGCAGACGCCGCCACCAGGCCATCGCGCGCGCGAACCGGCGCATCCGCATCAGGCGCGGTCGGGTCAGCAGGAACAGCCAGCCGCCGACGGCGGTCCCGACGAGCTTGGCGGCCACGATGACCGCCAGCCCCGCCATCGGTCGGCCGTCGCTGATCAACGCCAGCGCGAGCAGCTTCACCGGCAGCAGCACGGTCGCGGGCAGCAGGAACAGCGCGAGCGCGAGCCGCGGCGGTGCCGCGGCGATGCGCGCCTCCAGCCGGGCCCAGGGCGGCCAGCGCGCGAAGTGCCTGAGCCAGGCGGCGAGCGGGTGCCAGCCGAACTCCTCGAGGAAGAACCAGACCGCCGCGAACGCGAGCAGCACGCCGCGCAGCACGCGCCACAGCAGCGCGAGCCAGCTCATCAGGCAAGCTCCGTGCTGCGCACTGCGGCATTCGCCTCGGGAACGGCCCGGCGGCTCATGGCGCAGGCGCGCCGTGCTGCAGCCAGTCTTCGAGGATCGCGCGGGAATAGACGCTCGCGACCTCCTCGATGAAGCGCGTGAAGTCGACGTGCGCGCTGTCGTCGGCGCGGTCCGAGATGGTTCGCAGCACGGCGAACGGGCGGTCGAAGTCGGCGCAGACCTGCGCGACCGCGGCGCCCTCCATCTCGACCGCGAGCGCATCGGGCAACAGTGCGCGCAACTCGGCGCCGTGCGCGGCGCTGGCGACGAAGCGGTCGCCGCTGACGATCAGGCCGCGGTGCACGCGCGCGTCGGTCACGCCGAAGTCGCTCAGGTGCGCGCCGCCGATCAGCGCATCGGCACGCGCCAGGCAGCGCTGCGCCGCGGCGGCCAGCGCCTCGGCGAGCACCGCATCGGCATCGAAGTGCGAGCGGCCGGTCAGCGGGACCTCGAAGCGCGGGAACAGCGGCGAGGCATCCATGTCGTGCTGCAGCAGCCGCTGCGCGACGACCACGTCGCCGACCCTGACGCCGTGGCGCAGGCCGCCGGCCACGCCGGTGAAGACGAGCTCGCTGGCGCCGAACTCGTGCACCAGCAGCGCCGCGGTCGTCGCCGCGGCGACCTTGCCGATGCCCGACAGCACCAGCACCACGGGCCGGCCGTGGATCGTGCCCTGATGGAATTCGCGGCCGGCCAGCCGCACCGATCGGCGGTCGTGCAGCAGCGCCAGCAGCGCGCGCAACTCCTGGTGCATCGCGCTGACGATGGCGGTCGGCAAACGCGACATCGTGACGGCCCGCTCAGGTCGGCTGGGGAGCGCGCTCGCCGACGGGCCCGGGGTTCAGCTGCCGTACAGCGTGCGTCTCGCGGCGGCGGCCACCGCCTCGCCCTTGCGCTCGGCGATCTGCGCGAGCGTGCGCTGCGCGACCGCCTGGAGCTCCTCGATCGTGCCCGCCTTCTCGACCGCCAGCGTCAGCACGAAGCCGCGCAGGCCGAGTTCCTTCGAGATCATCTGCGTCAGCGCGGCGGTGAACTGCCCGTAGTCGAGCGACGCCGCATCGGCCGCGGGGGCTGCCGCCGGTGCGCCGGTGCGCACCGCCGAGCCCCCCGAGCGGCCGGCCGCCGGCGCCGCGACCGGCACGATCAGGCCGAGCGACTGCAGCGCCGCGAAGTCGGCGGCGGTGATGCCGGCCAGGCTGGCGAGCAGCATCTCCTCGGTCTTGATGCCGTCGATCACGAGCAGCAGGTTGCGTTGCGCGCGCTCTTTCACGAGCGCACGCGCCTGCATCTCGGTTCGCCCCGCGTCGGTCTTGGCCCAGATCACCGATGAAGTCCCATTGACGGTTCGCGCGCAGCCTGCACCGGGCCGCGTGATCCAACGCGAAATGTATCAGTACGCTTGCAGCGTGCCCGTGGCGAATCACACACCCCGCCGCGCCCTCGTCTTGCCTGGCGTGACGCGCATCACCGTTCTGGCGCCGCGCGGCTCGGCGCCCGCGTGTTCAGGCCTTGTCGCGCAGTTCGCGGCGCAGGATCTTGCCGACGTTGGTCTTCGGCAGCTCGGTGCGGAACTCGACCACCTTGGGCCGCTTGTAGCCGGTCAGGTTGGCCTCGCAGTAGGCCCGCACATCGGCTTCGGTGACGGCCGGGTTGCTGCGCACGATCACCAGCTTGACGGCCTCGCCGGCCTTCGCGTCGGGGATGCCGATCGCGGCGCATTCGAGGATGCCGGGCATCTGCGTGACCACGTCCTCGACCTCGTTCGGGTAGACGTTGAAGCCGCTGACCAGGATCATGTCCTTCTTGCGGTCGACGATCTTGAAGTAGCCGCGCTCGTCGACGACGCCGATGTCGCCGCTGCGGAAGAAGCCATCGCTCGTCATGACCTTCGCGGTCTCGTCGGGGCGCTGCCAGTAGCCGGCCATCACCTGCGGGCCGCGGATCGCGATCTCGCCCGGCGTGCCCAGCGGCACCTCGTTGCCGTCGTCGTCGAGCAGCTTCAGCTCGGTGTTGGGCATCGGCAGGCCGATGTTGCCGCTGTACGCGGTGCTGTCGACCGGGTTGCAGGTCGCCGACGGGCTCGTCTCGGAAAGGCCGTAGCCCTCGACGATCGGGCAGCCGGTCTTCTCGAGCCACAGCTTCGCGGTCGCACTCTGCACCGCCATGCCGCCGCCGACCGAGATCACCAGCCCGCTCCAGTCGACGCTGCCGAACTCGGGGTGGTGCGCCATCGCTTGGAACAGCGTGTTGACGGCCGGGAAGCTGTGGAAGGTCTCGCCCTTCAGCTCCTTGAACACGCTCGGCAGGTCGCGCGGGTTCGCGATCAGGATGTTCGCGCCGCCCATGCGCATCGCCAGCATCATGTTCGTGTTGAAGCCGAAGATGTGATAGATCGGCAGCGCGCAGATCGTCACGATCTGCTGGCCGGCCGGGATCTTCTTCAGCGCCGGCTGGTACCAGGCCTCGGCCTGCAGGATGTTGGCGACGAGGTTGCGATGCAGCAGCACGGCGCCCTTGCTGACACCGGTGGTGCCGCCGGTGTACTGCAGCACCGCGATGTCGTCGGGGCCGACGCCGGCCGGCTTGAAGGTCTTGGTGCGACCCTGCCCGATCGCCTCGTTGAAGCTCACGGCGCCGGGCAGCTCGAAGGCCGGCACCATCTTCTTCACCTTGCGCACCATGTAGTTGACGATCATCGCCTTCGGGAAGCCGAGCATGTCGCCCAGCGCCGTCAGCACGACCCTCTTC
>JAYSLR010000044.1:0-3783 GCA_043725365.1 Rhizobacter sp.
CTTCGTACGCGACGTTCGACTCCCCGCCTGCCGACAAAAGCAGTGCGGCCCGCACCCAGTGCGGGACCGTGTTTGAACGATTCGCGAGGGAGGTTCCACCACATGTCGACGCTCAAAATCCGTTCATTGGTGTCCCAGACGCTGCGCGCCGCCGGCGCCGACCGCGTCGCCGCGGCCAGCCTGCCGCTGATGCTGCTCGCGCTCGCCGGCAGCGCCGCTGCGCAGCAATCGCCCGCCGCGCCGTCTGACACGCTCGAGGAAGTGGTCGTGACCGGCATCCGGCACGCCATCTATGAGGCGATCGAGATCAAGCGCGACTCGGGCAGCATCGTCGAGGCGATCTCTGCAGAGGACATCGGCAAGCTGCCGGATACCAGCATCGCCGAGTCGCTGTCCCGGCTCCCGGGCCTGACGTCGCAGCGCGCCGAAGGCCGTGCCTCGGCGATCAGTCTGCGCGGCACCGATCCGGGATTCACGAATGGCCTCTTGAACGGCCGTGAGCAGGTCAGCACCGGCGACAACCGCAGTATCGAATTCGACCAGTATCCGTCGGAGCTCCTGAGCGGCGTCGTTGTCTACAAGACGCCGGATGCGCAAGTGATCGGCCAGGGTCTCGCCGGCACCATCGACCTGCGCACCCAGCGCCCGCTCGAGTACGGCAAGCGCGCGCTCGCGTTCAACCTCCGCGGCGAGCGGAATTCGAACAACGATCTCGGCGCTGATTCGACCGACAAGGGCTACCGCGGGAGCCTGTCTTACATCGACCAGTTCGCCGACAACAAGTTCGGCGTGACGGTTGGTGTCGCGCGTCTCGTGTCACCGCTCGCGACCGAGGGCGCCGGCACCTACGAGCCGTGGAGCCCGAATGGCGCCGGTACTTTCACGACCGGTGGCATGAAAGTTCGCACCGACATGGGCAAGAACACCCGCGACGGAGCAATGGCTGCGCTCGAGTTTCGACCCATCGATTCGTTCACAAGCACGCTCGACCTCTACTACACGAAGAGCCACGAGGTCGACAACGCGCGCAGCATCGAGGTCAATCTCGGCGGCTACCCGGCGCCGTGCTGCGACGGAACATTCCCGCCGGGCACGCTGTTCGGCACTTCCAATCCGGTGATCTCCAACAACGCAGTCGTCGGCGGCACGCTGAACAACGTGTTGCCGCTCGTGCGTAATTTCCAGTTCATCACGGACGACAAGATCTTCGCGACCGGCTTGAACAACAAGTGGTCGGCCGACGGCTGGACGGTCGCGGGCGACGTCAGCTACTCGAAGGCCACACGCGATCAGTTCCAGCCCGAGACCAACGCGGAGTACAAGCCGAACACGCTGCCCGACTGCTCGGGGACGCAGGGCCCGCCCTGTCATGCGCCAGGCACGCCGCGCAATGTCTACGACACCGGCCAGTTCCAGCTGTACAACGACCAGATGCCCGGCATAACGTTCATGCGTAATTACACCGACGCGACGCAGGTGCAGATCGGACCCACGATCTACGGCACCGGCTACGCCAAGAAGCCGCACATCCAGGACGAACTCAAGTCGGCCCGCATCGACGTCGCCCGCGACCTGACGAGCGACTGGTTCTCGTCGGTCGCGGCCGGCGTCAATTACTCCGACCGGACGAAGGACAAGCAGTCGCCGGAGACGGGCCTGGCGACGCTGGGTGGCGGGGGCTTCACGCAGATCGCGTCGCAGTACCTGCTCTCGCCGACCAATCTCTCCTACGCGGGTGCGCCCTCGGTGCTCGCCTGGGACGTGCCGGCCGTGCTCGCGGCCTACTACCAGCCGATCGTCTATGGCACGCCGCAGACGCTCTCTTACCTCGTCGGCAAGTGGTGGGGCGTGCAGGAGAAGGTCACGACCGGCTTCCTCAAGGCGAACCTGAAGCACGAGCTGTCGTCGTCGTTGACGCTGAAGGGCAACCTTGGCGTGCAGCTCATCAACACCAAGCAGAGCTCCAACGCATTCTTCAGCGACACCGCGACAGGCCAGGTGCTACCGTTCAGCGACGGCAAGAAGTACACGGATGTGCTGCCGGAGGTCAACCTGGTGTTTGAGATGCAGGACCAGCAGGAGTTTCGAGTTGGCCTCGCCCGCGAGATGGCCCGGCCGCGCATGGACCAGTTGAAGGCCTCGACCGAGGCGGGTGCCGGCATCAACGGCGGCGTCCTCACGCCGGGTGCCAGCGCCGGCAATCCGAAGCTCGACCCGTGGCGCGCGGATGCGCTCGACCTGTCCTACGAGAAGTATTTTTCGAACAAGGGCTACGTGGCGGCGTCGGCGTTCTACAAGAAGCTCAAGACCTACATCTACAACGCGACCGATCCGATGCACGATTTCACGGCGTTCATGAGCACGCTGCCGGCGACATTCGATTGCAACAATGCGACGCCGCCGGTATGCCCGCCACGGACGAACTTCGGATCCCTGAGCGGACCGGTAAACGGCAACGGTGGCAACCTCAAGGGCCTGGAACTCACCGCGTCGGTGCCCGGCGACATGCTGTCGGAGACGCTGCGGGACTTCGGTACGATTCTCAGCATTTCGCAGACCGACAGCAACATCACGGTAAAGGACACCGGCGGCAACAACGTGCTGTCCGGCAACAACCTCGGCACCATTCCGCTGCCGGGCCTGTCGAAGACCGTCTGGAGCGCGACCTTCTACTACGAGAAGCAGGGCTTCTCGGCCCGCGTCGCCACGCATGCGCGCTCCAAGTACATCGGTGAGGTCGTCAACTTTGCGAACGACCGCTCGATCAAGTTCGTCAAGGGCGACGAGATCACGGACTTCCAGACGGGCTACGAGTTCGGCGGCCGCTTCCAGGGGCTGTCGGTGCTGTTTCAGGTCAACAACCTGACCAATGCTCCGTACATTGCCTACCAGCGGTCGGAGGCTCAGCAGATTGACTTCCAGCAATACGGCCGCCAGTTCCTGCTCGGAGTGAACTACAAGCTGCAATAGATTCCACCGTCAGCAGCTGACAGCGTCCGGGTCGCGGCGAGGCCGCCCGGGACGACGACCCCCGCCGGCCGTACCGGCGGGGGTTTTTGTTTGGATTGGCTGGCTTGGCGACGGTCATCGTTCGCCGGCCGGAGGAATGGCCGCTTCTCAGGTCGAGCCCGGAACGACCGCGCCCGTCCTTTCCTTCATCGCGGATGGCGCCTGGGCCCGGCCGCTCCCGGCCGCCGTCGTCGGACGTGCGGCCCGCGCTGCGGCGCGCGCCGGATGGCGGACGGTGATCGTGTACCCCCACGGGGCAAGCGGCACTTGGGGCCCGGCTCCGATGCGATACGTCTGCGGGCTCGCCGACAGGTTCACCGCCACCGTCACCACGTCGCCGCGCTTGCTGCGCCGGTAGGCGAAGACCGTGTCGTTGCCGGTCTGCAGCCGATCCAGCCCGCCGCCGCTCGCACCGTTCCAGAGTGCCCGGTTGGCGCGCTTGAGGCGCGCGAGCCCCGTGTAGAAGCCTTCGAGCGGGAAACCCTTCCAGTCGATCACGTCCTTCTCGAAGAACTTGAGCCGCTTGTCGAGCACGCCCTCCTGGCCGCCGTAGATCAGCGGCATCCCGGGCAGCGTCGCGGCCAGCACCGCGAATGCCTTGAACCCGTCGCCGTAGCGCTCCGTGTCGCTGCCGTTCCACGAGTTCTGGTCGTGGTTGGTCGTGAACGTCATCAGGTAGCCGTTGGCGGGATAGCGCCGGCCGCGGTCGGCGAGGTAGGCGGCGAGGTCGCGTGCGTCGCCGTTGCCCTTCGCGATCCGCAGCAGCACCCGGTC
>JAYSLR010000045.1:0-11147 GCA_043725365.1 Rhizobacter sp.
CGCGTATTGCGGCGACGTGCACACGCGCCTGTCGCTGTACAAGAAACTCGCCACCGCGTCGAAGCCGGAACACATCGACGCGCTGTTAGAGGAGATCACTGACCGCTTCGGCAAGCTGCCACCGCAAGGCCAGACCCTGTTCGACGTGCACCGCTTGCGCGTGCTCGCCAAGCCTTACGGCGTGACCAAGATCGACGCCGCGCCGCAGTTGATGGTGATCAGCTTCCGGGCGAACCCGCCGGTCGATGCGCTGCGCATCATCGAGCTGGTGCAGAAGAACCGCCACATCAAGCTGGCCGGCAACGACAAGCTGCGCATCGAGCGCGACACGCCGGAACCCAAGGACCGTGCGCAGCTGATCCGCGACGTGCTGCGCGCGCTCGGTACACCCAAGCTTGCCCAGACCGCCTGACGAAGGGACGACAAACGCCATGCCTCAGGAATTCGCTCCCGGCCTGCTGATCCGCGGCTTTGTCCCGCCGCTGCGCCTGGCCGACTACAGGCTGGTCGCGTTCGACATGGACTCGACGCTGATCAACATCGAATGCGTCGACGAGATCGCGGCCGCGGCCGGCCGCAAGGCCGAGGTTGCGGCGATCACCGAGGCGGCGATGCGCGGCGAGATCGCCGACTACAAGGAGAGCCTGCGCCGGCGCCTCGCATTGCTCAGGGGCGTACCCGAGTCGGCGTTGCACGAGGTCTACGCCAACCACCTCCAGCTCAACCCCGGGGTCGAGCCCTTCGTGCAGGCGTGCCAGGCGGCCGGGCTGAAGACGCTGCTGGTCTCGGGCGGCTTCACGTTCTTCAGCGAACGCGTGCGCGCCCGGCTCGGCCTGGATTTCGCGCGCGCCAACGTGCTCGAGATCGAGGCCGGCGCCCTCACCGGCCGGCTCGTGGATCGGCCCTGGGGCGACATCGTCGACGGCGCCGAGAAGAAGCGCGTGCTGCTCGAAGTCTGCGAGCTGATGGGCATCGCGCCCGCGCAGGCGATCGCGGTGGGCGACGGCGCCAACGACCTGCCGATGATGGGCGTGGCCGGGCTGAGCATCGCCTACCACCCCAAACCTGCGGTGCAGGCGCAGGCCATGGTGGCCATCGTTCAGGGTGGCATGGACCGGGCGCTCGAACTGTTCGCGCGGTGACAGGGCATTGACTACTAGAATCGACGCAGGGTTCTGAACGTCTGCGTGGAGGCCATGTGCAGCGCAAGCTCGCCGCCATCCTGAGTGCCGACGCCGCCGGCTTCAGCCGCCTCATGAACGAGGACGAGCTGGCCACGGTGCGCTCGATCGCGTCCTGCCGCACGCTGGTCTGCGACACCATCGCCGCGCACCGCGGCCGCACCGTCGACACGCCGGGCGACAACATCCTGGCCGAGTTCGCGAGCGCGGTCGACGCGGTCGAGGCCGCGCGGGCGATGCAGGCCCAGTTGCAGACCTGCAATGCCGGCGTTCCGGAGCATCGGCGCATGGCGTTCCGCATCGGCGTGAACCTGGGCGAGGTGATCGCCGAGGACGGCCGCATCTACGGCGACGGCGTCAACATCGCCGCTCGGCTCGAGGCGCTGGCCGATGTCGGCGGCATCTGCGTCTCGGGCAAGGTGCACGACGAAGTGAGCCGCAAGCTCGATTGCGCCTTCGAGGATCTGGGCACGCGCGAGCTGCACAACATCGCCACGCCGGTGCGCGTATACCGGGTCGTGCCGGGAAAGGCGGCCGATGAGCCTCGCGCCGGCCTGCCGCCACGCCCGACCGGCGCGTCGATCATCGTGCTGCCGTTCGTCAACATGAGCGGCGTGGCCGAGCAGGAGTTCTTCGTCGACGGCCTGACCGAAGACATCCTGACCGAGCTGTCGCGCTTCCGCGAGCTGTTCGTGATCTCGCGCAACACCTCGTTCAAGTACAAGGGCCAGGCGGTCGACGTGAAGAAGGTCGCACGCGACCTGGGCGTGCAGTACGTGCTCGAGGGCAGCGTGCGGCGCGCCGGCGAGCGCATCCGCATCACGGTGCAGCTGATCGACGCCGAGGCCGACCGCCACGTCTGGGCCGAGCGCTACGACCGCCAGCTCGAGGACATCTTCGCGATCCAGGACGAGATGACGGGCGCGATCGTCGCGGTGCTGCCCGGGCGCGTCGAGGCCGCCACGCGCGAACGCGCCGCGCGCAAACCGACCGACAGCATGGCGGCCTACGAATGCGTGGTGACCGGCAAGGTGCTGCACCACCGTTCGAACCTGGCCGACAACACCGAAGCGCTGCGCCTGATGACGCGTGCGACCGAACTCGATCCGAAATACGCCCATGCGCACGCCTGGCGCGGCTGCATCCTCGGCCAGGCCTGGACCTACGGCTGGTGCCAGGACCTCGCGGCGGCGCAGGTCGAGATCGAACGCGAACTGACGCTGGCGCTGGCGCTGGACGACAACGACAGCGACGTGCACCGCATCCTCGCGGCCGTGTACGTGATCCAGAACAATTGCGACAAGGCCGTCTACCACCAGCGGCGCGCGCTGAGCCTGAACCCGAACGACGACCTGATCGTCGTGCAGCAAGGCGAGATCCTGACCTGGCTCGGCCAGCCCGACGAGGGCATCGAGTGGATCCTGAAGGCGATGCGCCTGAACCCGTTTCACCCCGAGCGCTTCTGGAGCCATCTCGCCCGCGCCTACTTCGTGGCGCGACGCTATGCCGAAGCGGTCGACTGCCTGCGCCGCATGACCGCGCTGACGGATCTGCAGCACGCGTTCTTCGCGGCCTGCCTGACGCGGCTCGGCGATGCCGACGCAGCGGGCGCGCAGGTTCGCGAGGCCTTGCGGCTGCGGCCCGCCTTGCGCGTCGACGTCGACTGCGTGCCGATGCTGCACTACAAGCGCGCCACCGATCTCGCCCACCACCGCGAGAGCCTGCTGGCGGCCGGTTTGCCGGCGTGAGGCGCTCAGCCCGCTCGCGCCGCTCAGGCCGGCGCGGGCATCACGACGATGCCGTCGGCGTCGGCAAACAGCGCGTCGCCGGGGCGCACCCAGACGCCCTGAATCTGCACGGCCACGTCGCGCTGGCCCTCGCCGCGGCGATCGGTGGGCAACGGCACCAGCGCGAGCGCCCGCACGCCGACCGCGCAGGCGCCGAGCTCCTCGGTGTCGCGCACGCAGCCGTCGACGACGACGCCGGCCCAGCCGTTGCGCGCCGCCGCCGCGGCGATGTTGCCGCCGACCAGCGCGCGCCGCGGCGAGCCACCGCCGTCGACGACCAGCACCCGGCCCCGCCCCGGCTCGTCGAGCGCGGCCTTCACCATCGTGTTGTCTTCGAAGCACTTGACCGTGCTGACCACACCGGCGAATTTGGGCCGCCCGCCGTAGTCGCGGAACACCGGCGGCAAGACGCGCAGGCCGTTCGCGTCGCCTGCGGCGAGGCCCGCCTTGTGCACGTCGCAGAGGTCACAGGTGCTGAAGTTGGCAAAGTGGGACATCGGGTTCTCCGGGCTGTCGACCAGAAACGATACAGGCACAGGTACAGGCCATTCGCGGGGCTACGAACGGCGGCCGGCGGCGCGGATGGCTGTGAGCGTGGTCCGGCTGGTGCTGATGTCCGCCGCCAGCTTCAGGTGCAGCAGGGTCGGGGCGCCCTCGGACAGTGCGGCGCGCAGGGCGGGCTCGAAAGCCGCCGTCGCCTCGACGCGCTGGCCGCGCCAGCCGTAGGCCTGCGCCAGCGCGACGAAGTCGGGATTGAACAGGTCGCTGCCGCTGACGCGGCCCGGGTACTCGCGCTCCTGGTGCATGCGAATCGTGCCGTAGGTGCCGTTGTCGACGACGATCACGATCAGGCGACCGGGCCCGGTACCGGCGCCGTAGCCGGTGGCGGTGGCGAGTTCCTGGCCGGTCATCAGGAAATCGCCGTCGCCGGCCAGGTTGATCACGGTGCGCTGCGGGTACAGCAACGACGCCGCGATGGCCGCCGGCACGCCGTAGCCCATCGCGCCCGAGGTCGGCGCCAGCTGCGTGCGGCCGCCGTGCTGCAGGCCCGGGTAGCGGTAGAAACGATGGAGCCAGCCGCTGTAGTTGCCGGCACCGTTGGTCAGCACGCTGTCGGGCGGCGCCAGGCGCTGGATCGTCTTCACGACCTCGGCCATGTCCAGCGGCGCGGCCGGCACCGGCTCGTGGTTGGCCTCGTAGTCGGCATGCGCGTCGGCGGTCCAGCCGGCCCACGGCAGCATCGACGGTGGCGCGAGCGCCTCGAGCGCCTTCGCGGCGCAAGCCATCGCCGACTGCAGCATCAGATCGGCGGCGTAGACGCGGCCGAGTTCCTCCGCACCGGCGTGGATGTGGACCAGCTTCTGCACCGGCCGCGGTGCGCGCAGCAAGGTGTAGCCGCCGGTCGTCATCTCGCCCAGGCGCGCGCCGACCGCGAGCACCAGATCGGCAGCGGCGATGCGCTGCGCCAGCTTCGGATTGATGCCGATGCCGACATCGCCGGCGTAATGGCCATGGTGGTTGTCGAACAGGTCCTGAAAGCGGAACGCGCAGCCCACCGGCAGGTTCCAGTTCTCGGCGAAGCGCTGCATCGCGCGGCAGGCCTCCGCGTCCCAGCCACTGCCGCCGACGATCACGAAGGGGCGCTGCGCCCCGAGCAACAGCGTGCGCAACTCGCGCAAAGCCCCCGGCGCGGGCCAGGCCAGCGCCGGTTCGACACGCGGCAGCACCGGCGCATCGGTCGCCGCGCTCAGCATGTCCTCGGGCAGCACCAGAACCACGGGGCCGGGCCGCCCCTGCATCGCCGTGTGGAACGCGCGCGCCACGTACTCGGGCAGGCGCGCCGGGTCGTGGACCTCGCCGACCCACTTCGCGAAACCGAGCGTGCCCGGGCCGAACACCTGCCGGTAGTCCAGTTCCTGGAAGGCCTCGCGGTCGCGCTGATCGCTTGCGACCTGGCCGATCAGCAGCACCATCGGCGTGCTGTCCTGGAACGCGGTGTGCAAGCCGATGCCGGCGTTGGTGGCACCCGGGCCGCGGGTCACGAAGCACACGCCGGGGCGGCCGGTCAGCTTGCCCTGTGCCTCGGCCATGAACGCCGCCCCGCCCTCCTGGCGACAGGCGATGAATCGGATGCGGTCACGGTGCTCGTGGAAGCCGTCGAGCGCCGCAAGAAAGCTCTCGCCCGGCACGCCGAACACGGTGTCGATGCCCTGTTCGATCAGGGCCTCGACGAGAAGGTGCCCGGCCGGGCGGGCAGCGGATGGCTGAGTCATGGACGTTGGCAGAAGACAAGCGAAGCCGCGAGTGTGCCCTGATCACCGGGTGCGTCGACCGGCGCGGGCGGCGACCTGTCGCGCCCGGATGCACTGGTGGCTCGGGCGCGGGGCCACCCGCTGGCGGTGGCTCAGGCCGCTGCGGGCTGCAGGGTCGTGCGCCGCACCTTGCGCACGTTGAACGCGTTGACGATCAGCACGCCCTGCACGATCGCGATGCCCAGCCACACCAGCCTCGGCTGCCGGTGGTCCATCAGCATGCCGAATATCAGCGGCGCGATCGCCTGGCCGATGTCCAGCCCCGAATAGACGACGCCGTAGACGCGGCCGGTCGCGTTCGGCGGTGACGCGCGCTTGACGATCAGGTCGCGCGACGGCCCTGCGGTACCGGCGCCGAAGCCCATCACGCCGAACAGCACCGGCACCAGCAGCGCCGGGACGTCGACGAATCCGATCGCGAGCGCGACCAGCGCGGCGGTGCCGAAGCCCGCGCCGATCACGCGCTCGCAGCGCGCCGGGTCGGATGCCAGAAAGCCGCCGGCCACCATGCCCCCGGCGCTGCACACCATGTAGATCGTCAGGCACATCGCCGCGAGATCGACCGGCACCGCGTGCAGCATGCGTGCCGCGCCGGGCGCGAAGGTCTGCACGCCGCTGAGCGACATCGCGTAGAAAAAGAAAAATGCGAAGCACATCCAGACCGCGGGGATCTTGAGGAACGCGAGGCTGCCTTCGGCGGCCGCGGCGCCGGCATTCGCCGCGTCGGTCTTCTTCGCGACCATCGCGTCGAGCGTGAGGTGCGAGCGGTTCAGCACCAGCACCGCCAGCACCGCGAACGCGAGCGCTCCGGCACCCACGAGCGCCACGCGCCACGAGTACGCGATCGCGAGCGGCACCAGCATCGCCGGCGCAAGTGCCCAACCCAAGCTGCCGGTGATGCCGTGCACGCTGAACGCATGACCCAGGCGCGACGGATGCACCTTGCGGTTCAGCAGCGTGTAGTCGACCGGGTGAAAAACGCCGTTGCCGATGCCGGCGACGACCGAGCACAGCGCCAGCATCGTGTAGCTCGGGCTGGCCGCGAAACCGAACGCCGCCGCGCCGAGCAGGCCGAGCCCGCCGAACAGCACCGGCCGCGGCCCGAACCGGTCGACGACGAAGCCGGACGACGCCTGAACGACGCAGGAGACGACGAAGAAGATCGTCATCAGCAGGCCGAGCTCGGCATAGCTGACGTTGAACGCCTCCTTCAGCCAGGGGAACAGCGGCGCCAGCAACAGCTGGCTGAAGTGGCTGATCAGGTGCGCGAGGCCGACCAGGCCGATCAGCCGGGCGTCCTGGCGAGCCGGCGGCGCCGGCGCGGTGAGAGTGCGCATGGGAATTACGTGGAAGCGATGGGCTCATCTTAAGCAGATCGTCGGCGGCCGGATTACGATAGCTTGTCAACTTCTGTCGAGATCCAGCCAATGACACCGCTCGCCGCCGCACCGAATCTCGGGGTCGGCCCGGTGACGCCGCACCTGTACATGCCGCACGCGGCGCGCCCGGTGCGCGCCAAGTTCCAGCCCATGAAGGCGGACACCCAGGTCGTGCCGCACAGCCACCCCTGGGCCCAGCTCGCGATCTCGACCGCCGGCGTGGTGCGGCTGACGGTCGCGCACGGCACCTACATCGTGCCGCCCTCGCGCGCGATCTGGGTGCCGCCCGGCGTCGAGCACGCGATCACGGTGGTCGAGGACGCCGAGCTGCTGACGCTCTACCTGCACCAGCCGCGCGGACGCTGCGGCCCACGGGTCACCCCCGCACTGGAGGCCGAGTGGCGCCGTTGCCGGGTGCTGGAGGTCTCGGACCTGCTGCGCGCGCTGGCGCTCGAGCTCGACACCCGCCCCGACGGCCGTGGCCCGGCGCTGGACACCGCGGCGCTGCAGCGCGAGGCGCGCCTGAGCGCCCTCGTGCTCGACGAGCTCCGGCGCGCCCGGCCGGTCCCGCTGGGCGTGCCGCTGCCCGTCGACAAGCGGCTGCGCGCGCTGTGCGAGGCGCTGCTGGACGCGCCCGGCCGGCACCGCACGCTGCAGGGCTGGGCTGCCGCCTGCGGCGCCAGCCCGCGCACCGTGGCGCGGCTGTTCCGCAGCGAACTGGGCACCACCTTCGTGCAGTGGCGCCAGCAGGTGCTGCTGGCGCGCGCGATGACGCTGGCCGCGCGCAAGCTGCCGATGGCCGGCATCGCGGCCGAACTCGGCTACGCGAGCGCGAGCGCGTTCAGCGCCATGGTGCGGCGCTCGGTCGGCGCGCCGCCGAGCCGCTTCCTGGCGACGTGAGACGCATCCACCGTACGAGCGCCACACCCGGTTGCAGTTTCGTGCTTGGATTGGGGGTTGGCGTGACCTAGGGGCGCCCGTAGACTCCGGCCGAAAGGGTCAAAGGGTGCCAGGCCGGTGCCGCTTCCCTCCCTACCGCCAATTCACAGGGAGACCCCGTGCTCACATCGCTGTTTGGTGACCTCGGCGCTTCTCAACGGCCCCGGCGCGAGGGCGACGCGGGCGACGGCGGGTTCGCCGCGACGGCGATCCTGGAGTCGATCGCCTCGGAGGTCAACGCGCGCGGCCTGGTGGTCGATCGGCACTCGCACGACCTGGTCGTCACCGGCTCGCCGGCCCAGGCGATCCGCGAGCATTTCGCCGACACGCGCGCCGATCTCGAAACCGCGACCTCGCTGATCACGCTGCTCGACCCGGCGGGTGCCTGGGCATCGGCGGTGATCAAGGCGTTGTCCGACGCCGGCGGGCGGCCGATCGAGCGGCTGCATCTGCGCGAGCACACCACCTTGCGCACGCTCGCGACGATCGAGCGCACGACGCTGGTACGGCGCCACGAGGACACCCTGCGCATCTACCACGCCGACGTGCGGGCGCCGGGCAGCGAGAACGCCGAGATTCCGGTCGCGCTGATGGAGCGCAGCCAGATGACCACCGTGATCATCGGCCCGTTGCAGCCGCATGCGATCGACGCGCTGCTCGCGGCCTTGCACGCCGCGGCGATGCTGCCGACCTGGCGCTGCCCGAACCTGCTGTTCATGCTGCCGCCGAACGCGGTCTGGATCGGCAACAAGATCAGTGCGATCACCTGGCCGGCACGGCTGCACGTGCACGTGCTGAGCGAATCGATGACGGGCGCGTCGTCGGTGTGGAACGCGATGCTGGGCATGTGGAACCAGGTCAAGTCGCAGCCGGGCTGGGAGCCGGCGGCGAGTCTGCCGATGGCGGGCGGCGGCGAGTTCCCGATCCGGCTCAGCGACCTGAGTGCCGCGCCCGCGCCGGCCGGCGCGCTCACGACCGCCAGCGCGCCAGCGTCGGTGCTGCGGGTCAGTCGCGATGTGCTCGACCCGACACGTGCCAAGCTCGCCCTTGCCGGCATGATGGCACTCGACGGGCTGCTCGGCTGCGCCGTCGTCGATTCGACCACCGGCCTGGTGCTGGCGCGCGAATTGCGCAGCGACGCGTCGATCAACATGGATCTCGCCGCCGCCGCCTGCGCCCAGGTGCTGCGGGCGCATCGCCAGGCGGCTCGGGCGACCGGCCTGATGGAGCCGATCGACGAGGTGATGGCGAGCGCCGGTTCGCGCCAGCAGGTGATGCGCGTGGTGTCGCGCCACCCAGAGCTCTTTCTGGTCGTGCTGCTCGACAAGCACCGCACCAACCTCGCGCTGGCGCGCTTCCAGCTGATGGAAGTCGAACGCGGCCTGCGCTGAGGCGAGCGTCCGGATTCAGCGCGCCAACTCGACGCCGCGGTTCGCGAGCGCGTCCGCACGCTCATTCCCCGGGTCGCCCGAATGGCCCTTGACCCAGCGCCACTCGACATGATGCAGGTTGCGCAGCGCGTCGAGTTGCTGCCACAGCTCGGCGTTCTTCACCGGCTTCTTGTCGGCCGTCTTCCAGCCGCGCAGCTTCCAGCCGTGGATCCATTCGGTGATGCCCTTGCGCACGTACTC
The DNA here is from genome assembly GCA_043725365.1 of Rhizobacter sp. GTDB lineage: Bacteria > Pseudomonadota > Gammaproteobacteria > Burkholderiales > Burkholderiaceae_C > LMDS01. Next base: position 9,230 of record JAYSLR010000045.1, read on the forward strand.
GCTGTCGGTGTGCACGGTCACGTCGCAGGTGCGCTTCAGCGAGCCGAGTGCCTCGATCACCGCGGTGAGCTCCATGCGATTGTTGGTCGTCAGGCGTTCGCCGCCGAACAATTCCTTCTGGTGCTCGCCGGTGCGCAACCAGGCGCCCCAGCCGCCGCGGCCCGGATTGCCCTTGCAGGCGCCGTCGGTGTAGACGACGACGTGCGGGCGCTGAATCGCCGCTGGCGCGGCGGGTGTGTCGGAGGTGCTGTCGATACGGCTCATGTGTTGGGTTCGATGGAATCCTGATGATGGTGGGTCGCGACCACCGGGGCGGGGGCAGCCTTCGGTGCGGCGCGCTGCGCGCGCACCATGCCGACCAGGCGCATGCCGCGCACCCGCTTGACCGCGACGACAAAGTAGACCGCGCCGAACACCGGCCACCAGCGATCGCCGACGCGCTCCATCCACGCGAAGCGCGCCAGCCACTTCATCGAAGCGACCGGCGGTCGGTAGCAGCCGAAGCGCCCGTCCTCGACCTCGAAGCTGAGCAGGCGCAACCAGTCACGCAGCCGCCGGTAGCGCAGGAACTCGCCGGCATTCGGCAGGAACAGGCGGCGCTGCGATCCCGGCAGGAGCCGCCGGCGCCAGCGGCCGAGATGCTGGCGAAGGCCCCACAGGCTGGTCGGGTTGAAGCCGACGATCACGACCCGCCCCTCCGGCACCAGCACGCGCTCGACTTCGCGCAGCGCAAGGTGCGGGTCGCGCGCGAGCTCGAGCGCGTGGGGCAGCACGATCAGGTCCAGGCTGCCGCTGTCGAAAGGCAAGGCATCGAAGTCGCAGTGCAGCGCGACCGCGGCCCGCGGCGGCGGCGCATCCGCTGGCATGGCATCGTCATCGGCAGCCGGCGTCGGCTGCGGGGGGGTTGGCTGCGCGGCCGCCGCCTGCTCGGTCGCGACCCAGCGGTGCGGCATGCGGTTCGCCCGCAGGGCCTCGAGCTCGGGCAGCCCGAGCTGCAGCGCATGAAAGCCGAACAGGTCGGACACGGCGATGTCCAGATGGGCTTGCTCCCATTGCAGAACATAACAACCTGCGGGCGTCTTCAGCCAATCGGTCAAACCTATAATCGCGCGTTCCGCCATGAACCTGATTGCCCTGCCTGCCTTCACCGACAACCACCGCTGGATGCTCCACGCCAGCCCGCGGGCCAGCGTCGCCGATCCGGGCGCATCCGCGCCAGTGATCCCCGCACTCGATGCACGGCAACGGGTGGTGGCGGCGATTCTAGTGACCCCCCGACACGCCGCAGCCTGCGGCCCGCGCAGCGCGCGATCCGCGGCCTCGGGCGCCGTGCCCCGATCAAGGAAGAACGATTTCCGATGACGTCATTCAGCGCAACCGGCCGGTTGGGCCGCCTCCTGTCCACCCGCGTTGCGCTGCTGATGCTCCCGCTGCTCCTGCTCGCGGCCTGTGCCGCGCCCAGCGGGCCGGCCCCCGGCACCATCGTCGCCGTGCCCGCGCCTGCCGCCACGGCCTCCGCGGTGCCGGCATCGGCGGCCGCACCATCGACGGCGGCGAGCGCGGCCGACGCCGAGACCGAAACTGCCGCGGCGCCGGTGCCCGTCGACCCGCTGCGTCCCGACGTGCGGCTCGACCTGAACGACCGCTCCGCACAGGTCGACCTGTGGGAGCGCGTGCGCCAGGGCTTCTCGATGCCGGACCTTGACAACGACCTGGTCCACAACCGCGAGCAGTGGTACGCGGCTCGCCCGGACTACGTGCAGCGCATGACCGAGCGCGGCGGCCGCTACCTGTTCCACATCGTCGAGGAACTCGAGCGCCGCGGCATGCCGACCGAACTGGCGCTGCTGCCGTTCATCGAGAGCGCCTACAACCCGCAGGCGATGTCGAGCGCGCGCGCGTCGGGCATGTGGCAGTT
>JAYSLR010000046.1:0-5837 GCA_043725365.1 Rhizobacter sp.
GCAGCCGGCGTCGATCTCGATCGAGACGCGCTTGAACCAGCGGTCGTAGAGCGCACGCAGCCGTGGCAGGCCGCGCGGCTCGCGCATCGCCGGCGCGAAGATCTCGTCCGAGAACTTCGCGTGGTACTCGCGCACCACCGAGATCTGCAGTTCCTCGCGCGAGCCGAAGTGCGCGAACACGCCCGACTTGCTCATCTGCGTGACCTCGGCCAACGCCCCGATCGACAGCCCCTCCAGCCCCATGTGCGAGGCCAGCGCGAGCGCCGCGTCGAGGATCGCGGCGCGCGTCTGCCGCCCCTTCATCAGCGGGCGCGGCGCGGTCGCGGCAGCAGCGTCGCGGCCGGGTTCGTTCAGGATCGTGGAGGGGTCGGTCACGGGCGGCTTGGCCAGCGGGCTGGCAGTGAAAACGAACGATCGTGCTATTTTGATTGAGGATTGGGTGACCCCGGCAGGCCGACGGGATCGATTTGCGCTGTTTTTCTAGGCCCGGGCGCCTAGAACGGCGCACCCGTCGCCAAGAGTCAAGGGTTTACCCGTGCACCGGCGCGCGGTGACGCCGTTGCTACCATCGTCGCCAAGCAAACACGCGGCCAGCGCGCGCGGGGCACCGATGAAGATCGCAGTGGTGGGATTGGGGGCCGTCGGCGGCCTGATGGCGGCGCGCCTGGCGGCCGCCGGCCATGAGGTCGGTGCACTGGCGCGCGGCGCCACGCTGGCCGCGGTGCGTGCGCACGGGCTGCGGCTCGTGGCCGGCGGGGAGCAGCGGGTGGCGCCCATCGAGGCCAGCGACGACGCGCACACGCTCGGCGCGCAGGACCTGGTGATCGTCGCACTGAAGGGCCCGGCGCTGGCCGCGGCCGCCGCGTCGATGCAGCCGCTGCTCGGGCCGCAGACGATCGTGATGCCGGCGATGAACGGCGTGCCCTGGTGGTTTCTCGATGCCGCACCGGCCGGTGCGGCGCTCGGCGACCGGCGCCTGGCGAGCGTCGACCCCGACGGCCGGATCGCCGCCGCGCTGCCGATCGAGCGCGTGCTCGGTTGCGTCGTGCACCTGACCTGCTCCAGCCCCGAGCCGGGCCTGATCCGCCACGGTTTCGGCGATCGGCTGATCGTCGGCGAGCCGGGCGGGGGCAGCTCGGCGCGCGTCGATGCGGTCTGCGCCGCGCTCGCCGGCGCCGGATTCCGTGCCGAGGCCAGCGCCGACATCCGCTACGACATCTGGTACAAGCTCTGGGGCAACATGACGATGAACCCGGTGTCGGCGCTGACCGGCGCCGAGAGCCACCGCATCATCGACGACCCGCTCGTGCTCGCCTTCATGCTGGGCACGATGGAAGAGGCGAGGCGCATCGGCGCACGCATCGGCTGCGCGATCGAGCAGTCGGGGCAGGAGCGCATGGCGGTGGCGCGCGAGTTGGGCGCGTTCAAGACCTCGATGCTGCAGGACTCGCTCGCCGGTCGGCCCCTCGAACTCGACGCGCTGGTCGGCGCCGTGCACGAGATCGGCACGCGGCTGGGCGAGACCATGCCCCACATCGGCGCGCTGCTCGGGCTGACGCGGCTGATGGCGCGCGAGCGCGGCCTGTATCCGCCCGCGTGACCAACGCATGACGCCCCAGGGGCGTCGCATCGCCGCACACGGTCATCCGGCCACGGGCTTGAGCGAATGCAGCGTCTGCATTACGCTCGAAGCCTCATGGAAGTACTGCAACTCGATGTATCGGGCCGGCCGCAGGCCTGGATCTCGGCCAAGGAAGCGGCGATCCTTTATGCGAGCGACGGCGTGGCCTGGACGCTCGGCGACACCTTTTACGTGCTGCGCGGCGGCTACCAGCGCACCGGGCTGCAGTCGCGCATCGAGGTGCACCCGATCATCGCGGTGCGCGGTTCGGTGCCGAGCCGGGCCTGGCGCCAGACACCGGCGCTGTCGAACCCGAAACTGTTCGCGCGCGACCGCGGCGTCTGCGCCTATTGCGGCCACCACTTCCGCGTCGAGGACCTGACGCGCGAGCACATCGTGCCGACCTCGCGCGGCGGCCACGACACCTGGATGAACTGCATCACCGCGTGCCGCCCCTGCAACGGCCGCAAGGGCAACCGCATGCCCGAAGAGGCGAATCTGTCACTGATGTACCTGCCCTACGTGCCCAGCCTGCACGAGGACATGATCCTGCGCGGCCGGCGCATCCTCGCCGACCAGATGGAGTTCCTGCTCGCCAGCGTGCCGCGCAGCAGCCGGCTGCACGGGTAGCGACGGCGGCGCGCCGCCGTCACTCCGGAATCAGCCGCCAGACCCCGTTCTGCAACTGCATCAGCTCGCGGCCGCGCTTGTCGAAGCCGGAGTGATCGGCCGCCGACATGTTGTAGACGCCCTGCGTGCCCACCAGCTCCCGCGTGCCCTCGAGCGCGTCGCGCAGCGCGGCGCGGAAGGCTTCGGTGCCGGGCTGGCCCTTCTTGAGCGCCTCGGGCACGGCGCGCTGCAGCAGCAGGCCGGCGTCGTAGACGTTCGCGCCGAAGGTCGCCGGCTTGGTGCCGTACAGCTTCTCGTAGGCCGCGATGTACTCGAGCGCCGTCTTCTTCGCCGGGTTGGTGTCGGGCACCTGGTCGAGCACCAGCATCAGGCTGGCGGCCATTACCGCGCCGTCGACGTCCTTGCCGCCGAGCCGCACGAAATCCGGCGTGGCCGCGCCGTGCGTCTGGTAGATCTGCCCCTTGTAGCCGCGCTCCACCAGCGTGCGGTGCGGCAGCACGGTCGGCCCGCCGGCGGCGCCGATCAGCACCGCGTCGGGGTTGGCGGCGACGATCTTGGTGGCCTGGCCGATCACGCTCTGATCGGTGCGCTGGAAGCGCTCGTTGGCGATCAGCTTGATGCCGGCCTTGTCGATCATCGCGGTGAAGACCTTGAACCACGACTCGCCGTAGGCGTCGCCGAAGCCGAGGTAGCCCACCGTCCTGACGCCCTTCTTCACCATGTGCGCGACCAGCGCCTGGCAGATCAGGTCGTCGTTCTGCGTGGTCTTGAAGACCCAGCGCTTCTGATCGTCCATCGGCAGCACCACGGCCGTCGTGCCGACCGGCGCCAGCATCGGCGTCTTCGCCTCGGCGATGAACTGCAGCGCCGCCATCGAGTTCGGCGAACCCGAGGGCCCGATGATCGCGTCGACCTTGTCGATCAGCAGCTTCTTGATCAGCGCGACGGTCTGGGTCGAGTCCGACGCGTCGTCGAGCACCGTGTACTCGACGTCGAGGTTGCCGATCTTCTTCGGCAGCAGCGCGGCGCTGTTCTTCTGCGGGATGCCGACCGCGGCGGTCGGGCCGGTGGCCGAGGCGATCACGCCGACCTTCATCTGGGCCTGGGCGGCGAAGGCCGCCAGCGCGGCCAGCGCCAGCGTCAGGAGTCGGGCAGACAGCGGCAATTTCATCGTGGAGTCTCCGAGGGTGGGGGTGGAGGCAGATTCTGGGTCGCCAGCCGCGCACGATAGCGGAGTCGCGCGCCGCACCGGCGGCCCCGCTCGTCAGCGCGCACCGAACTGCGCGTTCTCGAACAGGTCCTTGAACTCGCGCGGCTGCGAACGCCAGTACTGCGGCGGCGCCTGCACGGTCGCGCCCAGCTTCGCGGCGGCGTGCCAGGGCCAGCGCGGGTCGTACAGCATCGCGCGGGCCAGCGACACGGCGTCGGCCTCGCCGTTGGCAATGATCGCCTCGGCCTGCTCGGGCTCGGTGATCAGGCCGACCGCGATCGTCGGCAGGCCGACCTCGGCCTTGACGCGCTGCGCGTACGGCACCTGGTAGCCCGGGCCGAGCTTGATCGCCTGCAGCGGCGAGACGCCGCCGGTGGTGACGTGGATCGCCGCGCAGCCGCGGCGCTGCAATGCCTGCGACAGCGCGACCGTGCCCTCGATGTCCCAGCCGCCACCGACCCAGTCGGTCGCGGAGATGCGTGCCCAGACCGGCCGCTCGGCGGGAAACGCCTCGCGCACCGCGTCGAAGACCTCGATCGGGAAGCGCATCCGGTTCTCGAGGCTGCCGCCATAGGCATCCGTCCGGTGGTTGGCGATCGGCGACAGGAACTGGTGCAGCAGGTAGCCGTGCGCGGCGTGGATCTCGATGCCGTCCAGCCCGAGCCGCGCAGCGCGGCGCGCGGCGTCGACGAAGCCCTGGCGCACCCGCGCGAGCCCGGCCGCGTCGAGCGCGAGCGGCGCGTCTTCGCCGGGTGCGTGCGGCAGCGCCGAGGCCGAGACCGCCTGCCACGACCCCGGTGTGCCGAGCGGGATCTGCGCCCCGCCCTCCCACGGCGCGCGACTCGAGGCCTTGCGCCCGGCGTGCGCCAGCTGCATCGCGACCTTGATCGGCGAATGCGCGCGCACCGCCGCGAGCACGCGCGCGAGGCCGGCCTCGTTCGCGTCCGAGTACAGGCCCAGGTCGCCCGGCGTGATGCGCCCTTCGGGCAGCACCGCGGTCGCCTCGACGATCAGCAGCCCGGCCCCCGACAGCGCCAGGTGGCCGAGGTGGATCAGGTGCCAGTCGCCCGGCGTGCCCTCGCTCGCCGAGTACTGGCACATCGGCGCGATGACGATGCGGTTGGCCAGACCGAGTTCGCCGATCTGCAGGGTCTGGAACAGTTGACTCATGGGGTGGCTCCGCAAGCGTTGGGGTTCGGACGGGCAGCTGCGCCGTTGCGGACGCGACCATACCCGAACCGCACAGGGGCGCGTGCCGGCGCCGTGCGGCCAGCGCCCGGTCAGTAGTGCGGCGGCAACTCGTCGCGCGCGCCGCCGGGCGCGCCGCCCTCGGCAGCCGGGGCCTGCTGCCGCAGCCCCGCGACCTCGCGCAGCAGCCAGTCGATCTGGTCCTGCTGGCGCGCGACGAGGCGGTTCAGGTGATCGACCAGGTCTTCGGCGAAGCTGGCCTTGATCTCCAGGTCCGTCAGGCGTCGTTCGAGGTGGTCGTCCGTCATCGGGTGGGGGCTCGTTGTGGAATTGCGCACTTCAATGCTTCAACACCCAGTAGGTCGCAAGCATCAGCCCCACTAGCAGCGCCACTGCGAGCATCAGCAGAATGAAGCCGCCGCGCGCCTTGTCCAGCCGCTCTACGAGGTGAACCACCTCGGCCACGTTGTCGATCTCGACGGAGCCCGTGATCTTCACAGGACGACTTCCTTGACTGATGTCGGTCGTGCGAGCGCAAGTGTGAAAGCCATAGTTCACATTGTCCGCGTCCTCCCCATTCGAGTACAAGGTACATAACCGCCCATTTTCGATGGGTTCCAACAACAAAATGGTCGTTTAGCAAACAACGTGCCGATGTTGCGTCAGCCTCAATACGCTCAAGTGCGCGTTTCGGCAATGGCGGCCATTTGAGGCTGCGGGAGTTGATGAAGACTCTCCCCCTCTATGCCGTCAAACCAAATATCCAACGCCTCTCAGTGACGAGAGAACAAGCGGCATCAAGAGTCGCTCCATCTAGAATTGGGACACGTAGATTCAGATCGCACGCCATGACGGAATATGACAACCCGGCTTCCCGACTTCACGTGATCCTTGATGGCGCGTATAGCCACAACAAGACGGAGCCGTGCCATGCGGTGTTCTCGTCTGTACTTGGAGCCACGAATAGCGAGGAGTTGCTCGCCAAGCTGGGTCGAGTGATGCAGCTACCGTGGGAGGCTTCGCGAATGATTGAGTTGCACTACCCGCAGCGAACCAAGGGTATCGAGCATTGGCGGAAGCCCGTTGAAAATGGCTTTGCGCTGCCCCCGCCTTTCGTAGCACTTTGATCTAGAGGTCGAGGTTTTGCATCGTAGTTGATGCAGTGGTTTGCGCAGTGCCGCCAGCGAG
>JAYSLR010000047.1:0-5407 GCA_043725365.1 Rhizobacter sp.
CCGGGGCTACTCGCAATCCAACTCTCCAATGCAAACCGAAGTAGAGCATTGGTGTGGGTACGTTCATTTAAGTTCAATCAAGAATAGAACACCGCACTAGCGGCCCACGTCCGGCGGCAGCAGCAGACGCTCGACGACGAGGCCGCGCTTCAGGTGCGAATCGACGATCTCGTCGATGTCGGCGTGGTCGACATAGGTGTACCAGACCGCCTCCGGGTAGACCACCGCGACCGGGCCACCGGCACAACGGTCCAGGCAGCCTGCCTTGTTGACGCGCACGCCGCCGGGGCCGGCGAGCTGCTCGCCCTTGACGCGCTTCTTGCAGTGGTCGAAGCCGGCCTGCGCGCCCTGCGGCGCGCACGAAGCCTCGCCCTTGTCGCGCTCGTTGAGGCAGAAGAAGATGTGACGCTGGTAGTAGCTCATCGCGCCATTTTAGGAGGCGTGCCCGGTGCGGCCTCGTCGCGGGCACCCAGACGCGCGAGCAGGTAGACGATCGCCACGTACGGCCAGAGCCAGCCGACCCAGCGCGCGACGCCGTAGAAGCGGATGAAGCGCCCCTGCTCCCAGGCCTGCAGGCTCTGCGCGAAGAACGGATCCGCCGGCGCCTGCGCGACCACGGTGACGAGCGCCGTCAACGTCATCAGCCCGAGTCCGGCCGCGGCGCGGCGCGGCACGACGCTGAGCAGCGTCGCCAGAACGATGGCGAAGCTCAGCGCCGCCAGCGCCTGTGGCGTGCTCCAGGCCATCAGGTGCTGAGGGCCGAAATTCAGCGCGGTCGACAAGGTCGTCGCGAGCACGCCGAATGCCGCCGCACCGAGCACCAGCACCAGACGCCGCCAGCCGCTGCGCGCGACCGTGAACGCGACCAGGCACGGCGCCAGCAGCCCGAGCGCGATCAGCGCGAACTCGCCGGCGGGCGACAGCGGGCTGCGATCGAGTTCGGCATCGGCCCAGCCCGCGACCCAGGGCGCGACCGACGTCCCGGCGAGCAGCGTCGCGATGCCCTCCTGCAGCTTCGCCAGCACCTGGCCCTGCGCCAGCGGCACCGGCAAGGGAAACAACATGCCCACGGGCCACAGCAGCAGCAGCGCCAGACCGCCGGCGCTGCGGCCGATGAACCAGCGGTCGCGCGCGACCTGCCAGCGCTCGACGCTGCCGCGCCGGTGCAGCCATGCGCCCAGCGCTGCGCCGAGCAAGGTGCCGAGCGCGTTCAGGCCCAGGTCGACGTTCGACGACACCCGATGCGGCAGGAAGTTCTGCAGCAGCTCCATCGCCAGCGACAACGTCGTGCCGGCGGCAAGCGCGAGCCCCAGCGAGGGTCGGGCGTGGCCGCCGCTGCGCACGAGCGCGCCGAAGATCAGCGCGCCGAGCGGGATGTAGCCGAGCAGGTTGGACGCCATGTCGAACCAGGTCCAGTAGCGCGGCCAGGGCAGCGTCAGGAACGCGAGCGGCGAGATGCCCGGCATGCGCCAGGGCACGAACGGGTACAGGCTCGCGTAGGCGATCAGCGCCGCATACAGCCAGGCCAGCGGTGCGGCGGAACTGCGGTGGCGTGGCATCGGGCAGCGCCGCGCTCAGAACGGCTTGACGACCACCAGCACGACGATCACGGCGAACAGCAGCACGGCCGACTCGTTGAAGACGCGGAACCAGCGCTCGCTGCGCCGATTCTCGAACTGCTCGAACTTGCGCAGCAGCGAGCGGCAGGCATGGTGATAGCCGATCGCCAGCACGACCAGCAGCAACTTGGCATGCAGCCAACCGCCCTTGAATCCGTAGCCCAGCCAGAGCCACAGGCCGAGGCCGATCGCCGGGATCATCAGCAGGCTGCTGAAGCGATAGAGCTTGCGCGCCATCATCAGCAGGCGCTCGCGCTCGGCATGGCTGTCGGCCGACACCGAGGCCAGGTTCACGAACAGCCGCGGCAGGTAGAACAGGCCCGCGAACCAGCTCGCGACGAAGACGATGTGGAAGGCTTTGATCCAGAGCATCGGCTCATTATGGACGGCGGTCTTCGCGCGGCCCCGGCGCGACGGCCGCAGCGGCGTCTCGCCAAAGAAAAGCCCCGGCGCATGGCCGGGGCCTGAAATGCCTTCACGCTGTCATCACGGTCGGGCACCTGCTCAGGGAGGAAAAGCAGGGAATGACGACCTTGCGGCTATCATTCAAAATTCACTTTAGCAGAAGCAGTGCGTTTTGCTCCAGTGCCCCCACCCCGTAAACGCTTGGTTTCTATAACGAAGTTTTGTAAAGCGCGGGGGTCGGCGGGTGGCGGGCAGCGCTGCGCAACGCGCCCATGCACTCCCTGGCACCCTTCCCCGCGAACCGCCCGCGCCGACTGCGTCGCGACGAGTTCACACGCGCCCTCGTGCGCGAGCACCGGCTGCACGCGTCCGACCTGATCCTGCCGGTATTCGTGCTGGCCGGCGCCGGCCAGACGCAGCAGGTGGCTTCGATGCCCGGCGTCCAGCGCGTCACGCTCGACCGCCTGCTGCCGGTGGCTGACGAGTGCGTGCGCCTGGGCATCCCGGTGATGGCACTGTTCCCGGTCATCGACGCGTCGCTGAAGACCGACGACGGCCGCGAGGCGCTGAACCCCGAGGGCCTGATTCCGACCGTCGTGCGCGAACTCAAGAAGCGCTTCCCCGAACTCGGCGTGATGACCGACGTCGCGCTCGACCCGTTCACCTCGCACGGTCAGGACGGGCTGCTCGACGCGACCGGCTACATCCTGAACGACGAGACCGTCGCGGTACTCACCGAGCAGGCGCTGACGCAGGCCGCCGCCGGCGTCGACATCGTCGCGCCCAGCGACATGATGGACGGGCGGATCGGCGCCATCCGCGACGCGCTCGAGGCGAACGGCCGCATCCACACGCGCATCATGGCCTACAGCGCCAAGTACGCGAGCGCGTTTTACGGCCCGTTCCGCGACGCGGTGGGCTCGGCCGGCAACCTCGGCAAGAGCAACAAGAGGGTCTACCAGATGGACCCCGGCAACACCGACGAGGCACTGCGCGAGGTCGCGCTCGATCTCGCCGAAGGCGCCGACATGGTGATGGTCAAGCCGGGCATGCCGTACCTGGACATCGTGCGCCGCGTGAAGGACGAGTTCCGCGTTCCGACCTTCGCCTACCAGGTCAGCGGCGAGTACGCGATGCTGAAGGCCGCGGCGCTGAACGGCTGGCTCGACCACGACGCGGTCGTGATGGAAAGCCTGCTCGCCTTCAAGCGCGCCGGCGCCGACGGCGTGCTGACGTATTTCGCGCTCGACGCGGCGCGCCTGCTGAAGAAGCTGGGCTGAGGCACGCGACGCGTCGATGCGGATCTTCCACATCCAGGGCGATCAGTTCACCGAACTGCAGACATTGCCCGACGCGGCGCCCGCGGCCGGCTACGTCTGGGTCGGCATCGCGCGGGCCGAGTTCGAGCTGAGCACCGCCACGCTGCAGTCGGCCCTGCAGCGCTGGACCGGCGGTCAGCTCGTGGACCTGCACGTCTCCGACCTGCTGAACGCACAGCTGACCTCGCACTTCGACTACACCTCGTGGTACGACCTGCTGGTGTTCCGCCGCCTCGCCGCGAACGCGGCCGCGGACAGCGCCGCGGCGGCGCCGCCGGCCGCGCTGACGCGCATCGACACGAGCCCGGTCGGCTTCGCGGTGTTCGACCGCGTGTTGCTGACGGTGCACCCCGAAGACTGCCTGGTGCGCGAGTACTTCGCGAACCGGCTGCAGCAGCAGACCCCCGGCTCGGACACCCGCAACAGCGCGCGCGTCCCGCCCAGCCCCGCGGACATGGCGCTGCGCATGGTCAACTACATGGTCGACAGCTACCTCGAGCTGCGCCGCCTGCTGACCCGGCAGCTCGACCAACTGCAGCAGGAACTGTTCAGCCCGAACGCCCACTACAGCAGCTGGAAGCTGCTGCTCGATTCGCGCAACAGCCTGCACCTGCTCGAGGACACCTGCGAGGACCAGCGCGCCTCGATCACCGAATGGATCGACGCCTACGACGAGCTTCCGCTCGCCGGCGACCTGCAGGTGCTGCGCGAACGCGAGCTGCTGCGGGTGCGCGCGCGCGACGTGCTCGAGCACATCGAGCGCGTGCTCACGCATGTGCGGCGGCTCGAGGCGTCGGCCGAGAACGCGGTGCAGATGCACTTCTCGGCGCAGAGCAACCGCACCAACGAGATCATGCGCACGCTGACCGTGCTGACCGCGATCTTCCTGCCGCTGAACCTCGTGACCGGCTTCTTCGGCATGAATTTCGAAGGGCTGCCGCTGATCCACAGCATGACGGGCTTCTGGTGGACCTTCGGCTTCATGCTGCTTGTCGGCTGCGGCCTGAGCTGGTATTTCTGGCGCAAGCGCTACCTCAGCCGGCCGCCGCGGTGAGCCTGTTCTGAACGCACCCGCGTCGTCTTCGCACGGCTTCGCGCTCAGCGCGCGCCAGGCGCTGCTGCTGGCGGCATTGACGCTCGTGTGGGGCCTGAACTGGCCCGTCATGAAGGCGGCGATCGGCGGCTTTCCACCGCTGAGCTTTCGCACGCTGTCGATGTGGCTGGGCCTGCCGGTCCTGTATGCCGCGACCCGGGCGATGAAGGTGCCGCTGCGCATCGAGCGCCGCCACTGGCGCGAGCTCGGCCTGCTGACGTTCACGAACATGATCGTCTGGTACGTGCTCGCGATCGTCGCGCTGCAGGCCCTGTCGTCGGGGCGCGCCGCGATCCTGGGCTACACGATGCCGATCTTCTCGGCCGTGATCGGCGTGGCGCTGTTCGGCCAGCGCCTGAGCGCGCGTCAGTGGGCCGGCGTCGGCGCGGCGGCGCTGGGCGTCGCGCTGCTGCTGTGGCACGAGCTCGGGCGCATGGCCGGCAAGCCCTGGGCCGCGCTGGGCATGCTGATCTCGGCAGCCGTCTGGGCGCTCGGCACGCAGCAGCTGCGCCGCACCCGCATCGACGCGCCGACGCTGGCGCTGGTGTTCTGGATGACGCTCGTGACAACGCTGACGATGAGCGCGCTGGCGATCGCGTTCGAGCGCGATCGCTGGGTCGCGCTGCCGCCGGCAACCTGGTTCGGTGTCGCTTACAACGCGCTGCTGATCATCGGCTTCGGGCAGCCGGTCTGGCTGGTGCTGGCGCGCAACCTGCCGCCGATCGCGTCGACGCTGTCGGTGATGCTGATCCCGGTGCTCGGCACCGCATCCGGCGCCTGGTGGCTGGCGGAGCGGCTGCACTGGCAGGACTTCGCCGCGATGCTGCTGATGCTGGCCGCGATCGCCTCGGTGCTGTGGCCGGCGCGAGTGCGGCCGGGCGACTGACCGCGCCGCTATCTCGCGTACGGGTCGGCGAAGCCGAGCGCACGCATCACCTCGGTCTCGCGGGACTCCATCGCGCGCGCGTCCT
>JAYSLR010000048.1:0-3963 GCA_043725365.1 Rhizobacter sp.
GCCTCCGGCCTGATGCAGCTGATGCCGTCGACCGCGCGCTGGACCGCGAAGAAGATCGGCCTGCCGTACAGCCACGACCTGATCGCCGACCGCGACACCAACCTGCGTCTCGGCACCAGCTACCTGAAGCTCGTGCTCGATGACTTCGGCGGCTCGCAGGCGCTCGCTGCCGCGGCCTACAACGCCGGGCCCGGCCGGCCGCGCAAATGGCGCGACGGCCCGGTGCTGGAGCCTGCAATCTGGGCCGAGAGCGTGCCGTTCCCCGAGACCCGCGACTACGTCAAGAAGGTGCTCAGCAACGCAACCTACTACGCCGCGCAGCTGGGTGTGCCGGCGCCCTCGCTGAAGGAACGCCTCGGGCCGGCGATCGCCCCGGCCGACCCGGCCAATCCGCTCGACAAGGAACTGCCCTGAGCTGCCCCGGTTGTGCTGATGCAGCATCGGCATCAATCGGATGCGAAAGCCTCACGCCGCGGCGCCACGGCGTTCGCTAGCATGCGCGCCTGACCCACCCGCGAGGACGCGCATGCAGCTGTACATCGGCAACAAGAACTACTCCTCCTGGTCGATGCGCTCGTGGCTGCTGATGACGCAGGCCGGCATCCCGTTCGAGGAAGTCCCGCTGCGCCTGTCGGTCGAGGCCGGTTCGCCGTTCAAGCAGGCGCTCGCGCGCGTCACGCCCGCCGGCAGGGTGCCGGTGCTGGTCGACGACGGTTTCGCGGTCTGGGACACGCTGGCGATTGCCGAGTACCTGGCGGAGAAGTTCCCGGACAGGAAGCTCTGGCCCGTCGACACGAAAGCGCGTGCGCGCGCGCGTTCGCTGTGCGCCGAGATGCACGGCGGTTTCCAGGCCTTGCGCAACCACTGCGGCATGAACATCGAGGCCGATCTGGCCGAGGTCGGCGCGCGACTGCTGCGCGACGAGCCCGGCGTGGCAGACGACCTCGCGCGCATCGTCGAGATGTGGCAGCAGGCGCTGAGCGACAGCGGTGGCCCGTTCCTGTTCGGGCGCTTCGGCATCGCCGACGCCTACTTCGCGCCGGTGGGCGCCCGCATCACGACGTATGCATTGCCGGTTCCCGGTGCGCTCGAGGCTAACGTGGAGCGGGTGTTCGCACTGCCGGCGACACGGGCCTGGTGCGAGGCGGCGCGCGACGAGCACGACTTCATCGTCGAAGACGAACCGTACCGGCGACCGCCGGCGGCCCTGCTTGAAACCCGGCAGCAGGCATGAAGAAGGCAGACCGAAGCCCGCCTCTCGTCAAGCCCTCGCAGGCCCTTCAGGTGACATCGATCAGACGTTCTTGCGGCGACGGGCCACGAAGGCCATCGCGCCCAGGCCGGCGAGCATCAGCGCGTAGGTCTCGGGTTCCGGCACCGGATTGGCGACGGCCATTTCGAAGGCGATCTGGCCGGTCTTCATGGTCAGGCTGGTCAGGGACGGCATGTTCTCGTCCGCCGTGATCGTGAACCACTGCGAGTTGGCATTGTCGCTGTTGGCCGTGGCGCCGAACAGAGTTGCACCATCGACAAAGGCGCCACCGTTGACCGAAATGGCGTTGGTGGCGTCCGGTGAACCCCACAAGAAGCTGAACAAGGTGACGCCATGCAGGTCAAGGGTCGCCGAGGAGCCAGGATTGACGACCAGGAACGTGCCCAAATCGCCCAGCGGCGCCAAGTATGAGCCGGGCAGGGTCGTGCTTTGGATCGAGAAGCTGCCCGGCGGGGAGACGTCTGCCGGAGTCGGGGCAGCATAGTCGCCGGTCAAAGGCGCGGCGATCGAGCTAAAGCTCTGCGCGTTCGCGCCAACCGACGCGACCAACGCCGCAGCAGCCAGCAGAGTCTTTGCAAATTTCATGATGAACCTTTTCGATGGGGTTGAAGGGCGGTGCAACCGGGTTGGACCGTAGACCGCACAGGTTGCATTTATAAACAAGCAGGCTCGAATTCGGTCCCCCACAACTGAGGGGGCGAGCTGCATCAAGGTGTAACTTGGATCCAATTCACACACCCAAGGCCATGAAGTCCTACATCGTCGGCGGGGCGGTTCGAGACGAGTTGCTGCAGCGGCCGGTGGTCGATCGCGACTGGGTCGTCGTCGGATCGAGCCCCGCGGCGATGCGCGACGCGGGCTTCGTGGCAGTTGGTGCGGATTTCCCGGTTTTCCTGCATCCGGTCACGAAAGAGGAATACGCGCTCGCGCGCACCGAACGCAAGACGGCACCGGGCTATCGCGGCTTCAGCTTCGACGCGGCGCCGGACGTCACGCTCGAAGAGGACCTGATGCGCCGCGACCTGACCATCAACGCGATGGCGCGCAGCGAGGACGGGTCGCTGATCGACCCCTGGGGCGGACAGGCGGACCTGGCCGCGAAGGTCTTGCGGCACGTGTCGCCGGCATTTGCCGAAGATCCGGTGCGCATCCTGCGGCTGGCCCGGTTCGCGGCGCGCTTCGCCGATTTCGGCGTCGCGCCGGAAACGCTCGCGCTGGCGCGGCACATGGTCGACCGCGGCGAGATCGATGCGCTCGTGCCCGAACGCGTCTGGCAGGAACTGGCGCGCGGCCTGATGGAGGCGCGGCCTTCGCGCATGTTCGAGGTGCTGCGCGCCTGCGGCGCGCTCGCGCGGCTGCTGCCCGAGGTCGATCGCCTGTGGGGCGTGCCGCAGCGCGCCGACCACCACCCCGAGATCGACACCGGCGTGCACCTGATGCTGGTGCTCGACATGGCTGCGCGCCTGAACGGCAGCCTTGCGGTGCGATTCGCCTGCCTCGGCCACGACCTCGGCAAGGGCACGACGCCGGCCGATGCGCTGCCGCGCCACATCGGCCACGAGCAGCGCAGCGTCGAACTCGTGCGCGCCGTGAGCGAACGATGGCGTGTGCCGGTGGCGTGTCGTGAACTCGCCGAGGCGGTCGCGCGCGAGCACGGCAACGTGCACCGCAGCGCCGAATTCGGCGCCGCCGCGATCCTGCGCCTGCTCGAGCGCTGCGACGCGCTGCGTCGGCCGGAGCGTTTCGCCGAGTTGCTGCTCGCCTGCGAGTGCGACGCCCGTGGCCGGCTGGGCCTGAGCGAGGCACCGTACCCGCCACGCGTGCGCCTGGCGCGGGCGCTGCACCTGGCGCTCGGCATCGACAGCGCCGGGGTCGCGGCGCAGGCCCTGGCGCGCGGCCTGCGCGGCGCGGCGCTCGGCGAAGCCATCCGGGCGGTACGCGAGCAGGCGGTCGCCGCGGGCCTCGACGCGATCGGCTGACGCGGCGGCGACAGCGCGGCAGACCGTCGTCTGCGCACAATCGGCGCCAGCCTCACGGCATCACAGGAGACACACCATGACCGATCTCTTTTCACTGCAGGGCCGCATCGCCCTCGTCACCGGCGGTTCTCGCGGCATCGGGCGGATGATCGCCGCCGGCTTTCTCGCGCAGGGCGCGAAGGTCTACATCTCGTCGCGCAAGGCGGCCGATTGCGAGGCCACCGCGAAGGCCTTGTCGGCGCAGGGCGAGTGCGTCGCGCTGTCTGCCGATGTGTCGACGCTCGAAGGCATCCACGCGCTGGTCGCGGCCTACGCCGCGCGCGAGGCCACGCTCGACATCCTCGTCAACAACGCCGGCGCGGCCTGGGGCGAGACCTTCGACACCTTCCCCGAAAAGGGCTGGGACAAGGTCGTCGACCTGAACCTGAAGTCGCCGTTCTTCCTGACCCAGGCGCTGATCGCACCGCTGCGCGCGGCCGCGAAAAAGCAGCCGGCCAAGGTCATCAACATCGCGTCGATCGACGGCATCTCGGTGAATCCGCAGGAGACCTACTCGTACGCCGCCAGCAAGGCCGGGCTGATCCAGCTGACGCGGCGCATGGCGTTGCGGCTGGCGCAGGACAACATCGTCGTCAGCGCAATTGCGCCGGGCGCCTTCGCCTCCGAGATGAACCGGGTCGCGCGCGACCATGCCGAAGAGACCGCCAAGCG
>JAYSLR010000049.1:0-7322 GCA_043725365.1 Rhizobacter sp.
AATTTCACCTGCCCGCCGGCGGCGCGCACCGCCTGCACCATCGCCGCGTCGCCGGCCAGCGGCACGACATCGTCGCGCGCGCCGTGGAAGGCCCAGACCGGAAGCTGCGCGAGCCGGGCCGCGCGGCGCGGGTCGCCGGCACCGCAGACCGGCGCGATCGCGGCCAGCCGCCCGGCGTGGCGCACGGCATAGTCCCAGGTGCCGTGACCGCCCAGGCTCAGGCCGGTGAGCACGACCCGGTCCGCATCGACCGGCAGCCGCGCGACGAGTTCGGCGCGCAGCGCCTCGGTCGCATCGCTGTGCCACACCGCGTTCTCGTCGATCTGCGGCGCGACCAGCACGAACGGAAAGTCCCGGCCGGCGGCGGCGTACTTCGGCGGGCCGTTCACCGCGACCCGCGCGAGCTCGCGCCCGCATTCGCCCGAGCCGTGCAGGAAGATCATCAGCGGCCAGCCCGCCGCGGGCCGGCCCGCCGGTGCGGGCACCCAGACCAGGTAGCGCAGCGCGCCCGGCCCGGTGCCGACCCCGCTGGACGCGCCGGGCGGTTCGCCGGGCGCGCTGACGGCCCGCGCGGGCAGCGCGAGCACACCGGCGGTGCCCAGTGCCGAGCCCAGGAAGCGGCGTCGATCGCGTGTCGTCATCGGTTCACCTCGTTGGCGGCAGTTCGATGCGGACGCGGGCCGGCGCCGCGCTCAGCCGGATCGCGTCGGCCGGCCCGGCGCGCGCCCGACCGTCGACCCACACCTTCGCATCCGCGGGCCACGGCCCGCGCAGCTCGACGCCGCCGGCCGGCCACTCGCGCAGCGGTTGCAGCGTGAATTCGATGCGCCGGCGATCCCCCTGCGTGCGCGCCCTCGCACGCCAGCCCAGCCGCCCATACGGCGTGCGCAGGTCCTGCACGTGAAGCCCCGGCCCGTCGAACCAGCGCAGCGGCACGCCGGCGGCCAGCACCAGCGCGTGCGTGCCTTCGTGCTCGTAGGCGAACAGGTCCAGCACCGAGCGGATCTGATCGGACGCAACCCAGCCGTGCGGCATGTCGCCGAGGAAGCGCGGCTCGCGCGCATCCCGCAGCACAACCTCGGCCCACTGGTTCCAGCCGGCCGGGCGGCGGTCGCGGTAGAAGTAGGCCATCGCCCGCAGCGCTCGCTCGCGCTCGCCGAGGCGCACGAGCGCGCCGACGTTGCGCCATTCATAGGGCGTGTAGGCGCCGTCGCCGTGGCGCACGCCGGCCGCCTCGTCGGCGCGGCGCGCCTCGAAATCGCGCCAGTAGCGCGCGAAGGTGTTGCGCACCAGCGCGTCGGGCAAGGTGCCGAGCAGCCCGCCGGGGCTGAGCGCAACGGTGCTCGAGGTCGGGTCGACATCGCCGCGGTCGGCCGCGCCGGGCAGCACGTCGAGGCCGAAGTGCCGCGTGCTGGCGTCGATCGAGGCGCGCAGGTCGGCGAGGAACTCGTTGCGCTGCGCGGCGAGGCGCGCCGCGTCGTCGACGAGGCCCAGCCCCTGCGCGAGCTCGAGCGCGCTGCGGTAGCCGATCGCGGCCCAGAAGTCGTCCCAGTACGAGTAGGCAGGCTTGTCGGAATAGCCCTCGTGGCTGATCGATGCCGGCATCAGGCCGAAGTAGGCGGCGCGTTCGGGCGTGCGGTTCGCCGGGCTGCGTTCGCTCTGGCGCAAGCCCTCCATGTGCGCGACCGCCGCGCGCACATGCGGCCACAGCGCGCGCGCGGTCGCGTCGTCGTGCGTGTAGCGCCAGTAGTCGGCGACGCCGAACGCGAACTCGCCGTCGCTGTCGTTCTCGGGCACCGGGTCGGCGCCGCGCGCGGTCGCACAGCACGGCACCTTTCCGTTGCTGAACTGGAACGGCGCGAACCAGGTCAGGAAATCGCGTGCCTCGTCCGCGTGCCCGAGGCGCAGCAGCGCCGACGAGGTCAGCGCGCCGTCGCGGATCCACGAGCGCGCGTAGGCGCGCGCGCCGGGCTGCAGCGCCGGCCCGCTGCGATTCACGAGGATCTGGCCGAGTGCGCTGCGCAGCGTGCGCGCGATGTAGGCGACCTCGTGAGGGCCGCTGATGCGCACGCGGTCGAGGCGCGCGCGCCATTGCGTGGCAACGCGCTGCTGTTCGGCTTCGAACGCCGCCACCGTCGGCAGCCGCGGCGCGCCGCTGACCGGCAGCGCCACCGCGATCGCGCGCTGCTCGCCCGCCGCGAGGTGCATGTCGTAGCGCAGCACGCCACTGGCGAAGCCGGACCGGTCGGCCACGCGCTGCCGCGCGGTCGCGGCGGTACCGTCGCGCAGCCAGTCGCCGACCGGCCCGGCGGCCAGCGGCTCCAGCTGCACGCCGCTCGGTGCGACCAGCGGCCGCAGGCGCGGCGCGCCATCGATCGCGAGCGCGCGACCGTCCCACTCGATCGTCGCGATCGCGCTGGCGCCGCCCGGATGGGCGAGGAACTGCGTCGGCGGGTTCGCCTGGAATGGTCGCCACGCCAGCGCGAGCGTGACGCTGCGGGCGCGGCGGCCGCGGTTGCGCACCGTGTAGCGCGCCAGCGCCTGCGACACGTCGGGCGTGCCGGCGCCGAAGGCCTCGATGTCGAGCGCGAGGTCGTCGACACGCCAGTGCACGGCCGGCATCGGCAGGTCGCCGCCGTGCAGCGTGTGCGCGATGCGCGCGTCGGCCCAGCTCAGCAGCCGACCGTCGGCGACGAGGAACGGTTCGAGCGCGCCGACCCCGGGCAGCGCTTCGAGCACGCCGTCTTCGCTCAGCAGCGACGCGACGCGCCCGCCGTCGACGCCGAGCACGGTCCAGTACGATTGCTCGCCGAGATAAGCGCGTGGATAGGCGCCGCGCGGCGCGGCCTGCGCGAGCTGCGTGAAGAACGCGTTGGCGGTCGGCGCGTCGCGCGGCTCGATCGCCTCGAGTGCATGTGCTCGATCGGTCGACGCCGGCAGCACGACACGCACGTGGCGGGCCTGCGACTCGGGCAGCCAGTGCGTCTGCACTGCGCCACGCGCACGCTCGACCTCGCGCATGCGGCGCCACTGCGTGCCGTCGTCGGACAGCTCGATCGCGTAGCGCGCTGGGGCGTCACTGCGCCAGCGCAGCGCGAGCGCACCGAATTCGCGCGGCAGGCCGAAGTCGACCCGCAGGCCGTCGGCCGACATCGTCGGCACCGGAATCGGCGGCGCCTCGCGCGGCAGCTCGCGCAGCGCGAGCCGGTCGAAGCACGCACTGCCTTTGCCGGCACCGCTGCCCGAAGCGATCACCAGCTCGACCGATGCGCTGCGGCGCAGCGTGCGATCGTTCGTCGGCCCCCAGGCGAACTCGATCTGGCGCTGCCGGAACTTCAGCGCCTGCCACTCGTGCGGAAAGCGGAACTCGTTGCGCTGGCCCCACCAGACGTTCGCACCGCTCGCGTCGACGAGCTTGAACTGGAACGCGTTCGGCGCCGTGTCGCCGCGCACGTCCATCGTGAACTCGTAGCGCGCCGGAAACTCGATCGGCAGCGCGCGCTGCGCCGTGACGTAGCCGGTCACGCGGCCGAAGTCGTAGTCCACGCACAGGGCCTTGCCGTGCGGTCCGTCGATGCCGCGCAGCGCGGCCTTGACGTCGTCGGTGGCGCTGAGCCTCCAGGCCGAGAGGTCGGTGAAGTCGTCGAGCACACGCTCCTGCGCGTGCGCCGCGCCGAGTACCGCGACGAGCGCCCACGCGAACGCAGCCGGCGCGCGCAGCGTCATCCCTTCACGCCCCCGGCCATCAACCCGGCCATGTAGTGGCGCTGCAGCGCCAGGAACACCACCAGCACCGGCAGCACGGTGACGACCGAGCCGGCCATCATCAGCTCGTTGTCCTGCACGTGCTCGCGCGACAGGCCGGCGAGCGCGACCGGCAGCGTGTGCAGCGAGTCGTCGGTCAGCACGATCAGCGGCCACATGAAGTCGTTCCAGCTGCCGAGAAAACAGAAGATCGCCAGCGTCGCGAGCACCGGCGCGAGCAGCGGCACCACGATCGTCAGGAAGATGCGCCACTCGCTCGCGCCGTCGATGCGCGCGGCCTCGAGCAGGTCGTCGGGGATGCCGCGCGCGAACTGGCGCACGAGGAAGATGCCGAACACGCTCGCCATCATCGGCACGACCGCGCCGGCGTAGGTGTTGATCAGGCCGAGCGGCTTGAGCATCAGGAACAGCGGCAGCATCGCGACCTGGCCCGGGATCACGAGCGCGCCGAGCAGCGTCTTGAAGATCGCGTCGCGGCCGCGGAAGCGCAGCTTCGCGAACGCGTAGCCGGCCATCACGTTGAAGCTGACCGAGATCAGCGTCGCGAGCACCGCGATCCCCAGGCTGTTCAGCAGGTAGCGGCCCATGCCGATGCTGCCGAAGAGCTGGCGGTAGTTCGCCAGCGTCGGCGTGGTCGGCAGCAGCGGCGTCGGCAAGCTGCTCGACGTGCCGGCCGGCATGAACGAGACCGACACCATCCACAGCAGCGGGAACAGGCTCGCCGCGGCCAGCCCCGCGAGCAGCCCGTTGACGACCCAGACGGCGACGCGCGCGTTCATGTGCTGCGCCCTTCGGGATCGCGATCGAAGCGCAGCAGCACCCAGCTGACCGCGAAGATCACGACGAACAGCAGGAACGCGACCGCACTCGCGTTGCCCAGGTTCCACCAGCGGAAGCCCTCCTCGTACATGAAGTACAGCACGCTGACGGTGCTGCGCAGCGGCCCGCCCTGCGTCATCACGTAGGGCTCGGCGAAGAGCTGGAAGTAGCCCGATATCGTCATGATCGCCACCATCACCAGCGTCGGCGTCAGCATCGGGAACGTCAGGTCGACGAACTGCCGGTAGGTGCTCGCGCCGTCGACGCGGGCCGATTCGTAGAGCTCGCGCGGCACCGCCTGCAGCGCGGCCAGCAGGATGATCATGTTGTAGCCGAAGTTCTTCCAGGCCGCGAACAGGATGATCGCCGGCATGGCCCAGTGCGGATTGCCGAGCCAGTCGATCGGGTCGATGCCGAGCGCGGCCAGGCCCTGGTTGATCAGGCCGTAGCGCGTGTGCAGCAGGTAGCGCCAGATCACCGCGACCGCGACCACGGTCGTCACGACCGGCGCGAACAGCGTGGTGCGGAACAAGGGTTGCCACTTCGCGACGCGCGCGTTCAGCAGCAGCGCCGCGCCCAGCGACAGCCCGATCGACGCCGGCACGCCGACCGCGACGAAGTACAGCGTGTTGCCCAGCGCCTGCCAGAACAACGGTGTGCGCAACAGGTGCAGGTAGTTGTGCAGGCCGACGAAGCGCAAGGTCGACAGGTCGGCGAGCGCGTAGAGGTCGAAGTCGGTCAGGCTGAGCAGCAGGCCGGCCGCGACCGGCAGCGCGAAGAACACGAAGATCACGACCAGCGCCGGCGCCGCGAGCGCCCAGCCGATGAAGTGAGCCCCTCGTCCGGCGAATACGCCGGACGATCCCCCGAGGGGATGCGGGCCGAAAGGGCCACGAATGGGGCCGCTTCGTGGCCCTTGGGAGCCGCCCGGCGCTTGCCCCGCGCGCTTCATCACGGCACCTCCCCGACACGCGCGCGCTCGCGCAGCCAGCGCCGCTTCTCCAGCAGCGCATCGACCCAGGCGTCGAGCTGCGTGGTGGCCGCCTCGAGGCTCTGCGTGCGCTGCACGACACGCTCGGCGGTGAGCTGCATCTCCTGGAAGATGCGCTCCCATTCGGGGATCTTGGGCGCGGCGCGCACGCGTTCGAGTTGCTGCGCGAAGGCCTGCGAGGGCACGTCGTTCGCCAGGGCCGGCGCGGCCCAGGCGCTGCGGCGCGGCGGCAGGTCGCCGGTCAGCGCGTGGAAGCGCTGCATCGTCGCCGGCTCGCTCAGGAATTCGATCAGCTGCCAGGCCGTGTCCTGGCGCGGCGAATGGCGGAACAGCACCAGGCTCGAGCCACCGGCGGTCGAGACGCCGGGCCCGTCGGGGCCGGGCAGCGGCGCGGTCGCCCAGTCGCCCTGGCGTTCGGGCGGCAGGCGGCGCCGGAACTCGCCGATGTTCCAGGGCCCGCTGATGTAGAACGTGAACAGGCCGCGCGCGAACTCGTCCCAGACGTTCGAGATCTGGGTGTTGGTCATGGCCGGCGCGAGACCCTCGTGAAACAGGCCGGCGTAGAAGCCGAGCGCGCGCCGGAACGCGGGCTGGGCGAACGCGCCGCGCGTGTCGTTGTCGGTGAGCAGCGCGCCCTGCTGCAGCGCGAACGCGAACAGCGGGTCGGGCTCGTTCAGCGGCAGCAGCGCCCCGTAGCCGCGCGCGCCGCCGCGCCGCCTGATCGCGCGCATCGCGTCCTGCCACTCGCCCCACGTTTGCGGCGCACGCTCGACGCCGGCGGCACGCAGCAGGTCGGTGCGGTAGAACAGCAGCCGCGTGTCCACGTACCAGGGCAGCCCGTAGAGCTGCGGGCCGCTCGATGTGGGCATCACGTTGGTGTCGAGGATGCCGGCGAAGTAGTCGGCGCGCTGCACGTTCGATGCCTCGAGGCGCGCGTCGAGCGGCGCGAGCGCGTCGAGCGCGGTGAACTCGGGCAGCCAGGTGTTGCCGAGCTGGCACAGGTCGGGCAGCGCGCCGCCGGCGTAGGCGGTCAGCAGCTTCTCGTGCGCCGCCGTCCAGGGCAGTTGCTGAACACGCACCTGCACGCCCGGGTGGCGCGCATGGAACTCGGGCAGCAGTTCGGCGACGCCCTCGGCCTCGCGCCCCATCGCCCAGAAATCGAGCGGGCCGTGCGGGTCGTCGCGCCGGCCGCAGCCCGCCAGCGACCCGGCGCCGCCCAGCGCGAGCAGACCCAGGCCTTTCAGTGCGTCGCGTCGCGCGAGCATCAACCGGTCTTCATGAGCCAGCCGCCGGTGAAGCCGGCGCGCTCGAGCCCGCGCCGGATCGGCACGCACTTGCGCATGTCGTCCCAGACGAGCTCGTTGCGGTAGTTGCAGATCATCGCCAGGATCGGGCCCTGGTCGATGCCGAGGTAGTCGCTCGCGATCCAGCCGAAGCCGGGGTCGACGCGGCCGTCGGCGAGCTTGACGTCGGTGGCCGTGAAGCTGCGGTTGAACGAATCGAGGTAGCCGTACTTCGAGTAGATGTAGAAGCCGTAGCGCGCGTGCATCTCCTCGACCGCCGGGATCACGATCTCCGGCGCGAACGGCAGCGACGACAGCGCCGCGGTCGGCGCGATCGTGCCGTCGTCGACGGTGTGGGCGCGCCCCGCGCCGCGCGCCGAATAGTCGAGAAAGCTGCGCCGGCGCCCGCTGCGGTCGAAGTCGCGGATCTTGCCCGGGCCGTCGCAGGCGGTGAAGCCCCAGAC
>JAYSLR010000050.1:0-6967 GCA_043725365.1 Rhizobacter sp.
CGCGAGATGGCGACGCTGGCACTGCGCGGCCGCGCCGAGGGCACCGCGCTGCTGGAGATCAGCGGCCAGGTCAACCCCAGCGTCAGGCCGCTCGCGCTCGACATCCGGGCCAAGGCGACCGACCTGGAGCTGGCGCCGTTGTCGCCGTATGCCGGCAAGTACGCCGGCTACGCGATCGAGCGCGGCAAGCTGACGATGGATGTGGCCTACAAGATCGACGCCGACGGCAAGCTCGATGCGAAGAACCAGGTCGTGCTGAACCAGCTGACCTTCGGCGACAAGATCGAGTCGAAGGACGCGACCAAGCTGCCGGTGCTGTTGGCGGTGGCGCTGCTGAAGGACCGCAATGGCGTGATCGACATCAACCTGCCGGTCAGCGGCAGCATCAACGACCCGAAGTTCAGCGTCGGCGGGATCATCTGGAAGGTCATCCTGAACCTGCTGACGAAGGCTTTGACGGCCCCGTTCTCGCTGTTCGCCGGCAGCGGCGGCGCCGACCTCAGCCTCGTCGAGTTCAAACCCGGCACCGCGCAGATCGCGCCGGCCGGCGCGAGCGCGATCGACAAGGTCGCGCAGGCGTTGACGGACCGGCCGTCGCTGAAGATGACGGTCACCGGCTCGGCCGACCCGGCCTCCGAGCACGATGCATTCCAGGCCGCGGCGCTCGAGGCGCGCCTGGCGGCCGAGCAGCGCCGCGAGGGCCTGCGCGCCGGGGCCGCGGCGACGCCGGCCAGCGCGCCGGTCGTGCTGGCGCCGGACGAGCGCGCGCGGCTGCTCAAGCAGCTCTACAAGGACACCGACCTGCCGAACAAGCCGCGCAACGCGATCGGCTTCGCGAAGGACATTCCCGGCCCCGAGATGGAGGCGCTGCTGAAGGCGCGCGCGCCCGTGACCACCGAGGCGATGCGGGCGCTGGCGCTGCAGCGCGGCACCGCGGTGCGCGACGCGCTGATCGCCAGGGGGCTGCCGAGCGAGCGGCTGTTCCTGGCCGCGCCGAAGCTGCGCGTCTCGGGCGAGGACGACGCCAGCTGGACGCCGCGGGTGCAGCTCTCGCTGTCGACCCATTGAAGCGTCGCGCCGCGATGCCATGTAAGCCTGGTCGCCGCGTCGCGACGAACCTTCTCTGGAGAACTCGATGACTTCCACCACCGACACGATCACGCTGGGCGGCGGCTGCTTCTGGTGCCTCGAGGCCGTCTACGAGCGTGTCGAGGGTGTGCTCGCGGTCGAATCGGGCTATGCCAACGGCCAGGTCCTGAACCCGAGCTACGAGCAGGTCTGCAGCGGCACGACCGGCCATGCCGAAGTGGTGCGCGTGCGCTTCGATCCGGCCCGGATCACGCTGCGCGAGGTGCTGGAGATCTTCTTCGTGATCCACGACCCGACCACGCTGAACCGCCAGGGCAACGACACCGGCACGCAGTACCGCTCCGGCATCTACTTTCACGACGCCGAGCAGGCGGCTGTCGCGCGCGCGGTGCTGGCCGAGGTCAATGCATTGCACCAGGGACGCGCCGTGACCGAGTTGCTGCCCGAGCAGAACTACTCGCGTGCCGAGGACTACCACCAGCACTACTTCGCGAACCACCCGAACCAGGGCTATTGCGCGATGGTCGTCGCGCCCAAGGTCGAGAAGTTCAAGAAGACCTTCGCGGCGCGCGTGGCGCCAGGCTGACGTCGGGCGGCACGCTGCGTCAGGGCGCGAGGCGCTCGCGCAGCCACTGCCCGTCGGCCAGCCGGTAGCGCAGGCGGTCGTGCAGGCGCGACTTGCGACCCTGCCAGAACTCGAAGGTGTCGGGCACGAGCCGGTAGCCGCCCCAGTGCGGCGGGCGCGGCGGCTGCAACAGGTACTGCGCGCCGATCTTCGCCGCGTTCGCGACCAGCACCGCCCGCGACGCGATGACCTGGCTCTGCGGCGAGGCCCAGGCGCCGATGCGCGAGTCGAGCGGGCGCGACGCGTAGTACGCGTCCGAGTCGGCGACCGTCGTCTTCTCGACCCGGCCCTCGATGCGCACCACCCGTTCCATTTCGACCCAATGGAATTGCAACGAAGCGTAAGGATTGGTGGCCAACTCGCGGCCCTTGCGACTGTCGTAATTGGTGTACCAGACCAGGCCCCGCGCATCCACGCCCTTGATCAGCACGATGCGGCTGGACGGTCGGCCCTCGGCGCCGACGGTGGCCAGCGTCATCGCGTTCGGCTCCGGCAACCTGGCGTCGAGCGCCTGTTGCAACCACAGGGAGAACTGGGCGATCGGGTCGGCCAGCGAGGCCGACTCGTCGAGCTCGGCCCGCTCGTAGCTCTTGCGCAGGGTGGCGATGTCGTCCATGCGCGAGTATAGGAACGGCAGGGCGCTTCCGTCGCTCCGGACCTGCCTCCTCGGCGTGCCCCCTGCATTGCGTACGGGGAAGGCCTTAGGTAATGCCACCACTTCCTCAAAGGCGCGGCGACTCCCATTCTCGGTCTGCGGTGCGGACCGCGTGCGCAACCCGGCGGCGGGTTGGCAGATCGGTGCAATGGCGAGGAGGGCGTGGAATGGGCGGGCGGCCTGTGGTGATCGTGCTGGCGGCTGGCAAGGGGTCGCGCTTTCTCGGCGAGGACCACAAGCTGGCGCAGAGCCTGGGCGGGCTGACGGTGCTGGGCTCGACCCTGCAGAGCGCGATCGCGAGCCATTTGCAGGTCGTCGTCGTGACCACCGAGGCGTTGGCCGACGTGGCCCGCCACAGCGTCGCGGCGCGCGACGTGATCGTGCTGCCCGAGGCCGATGCGCCGGGCGTCGCGGCGCTCGGCATGGGCTACTCGATCAGCGCCGGCGTCGCGGCCCGGCCCGACGCCGGCGGCTGGCTGATCCTGCCCGGCGACATGCCGCGGGTGCAGCCGCTGACCCTGCAGGCGGTGGCGCGCGCGCTCGAGCACCATGCGGTCGCGTACGCGCAGCACAAGGGCCGGCGCGGCCACCCGGTGGGCTTCTCGGCCGAGCTGTACTCGGAGCTGATCGCCCTCAGCGGCGACGAGGGCGCGCGCCGCCTGGTCGCCCGCTACCCCGCGTTCGGCGTCGAGGTCGACGACCCGGGCGTGCTGGTCGACGTGGACACGCTGGCCGATCTCGACCGCCTGCGCCAGGCCGATTTCGTGGCGGCGGCGCCGGCACCGCGCTGGTAGCCCTCAAGCCAGGTGGTGGTGGCGCGCGAGCGCGACCAGCCGCTCGATGTCGCGATCGCGGATGCCGCAATGGCGCAGCGAGCGCGCGGTCTCGAGCAGGTAGTCCAGCGTGCTGCCGAAGCGCCCGGCGGCGCAGCGCAACACCTCCAGCATCTGCGCGTCGGACAGCGGCCCGGTGTGCGCCGGGCTGCGCCGGCTCAGCGTGAACGCGAGCGCCCGCACCGGGCCTTGCGCGGTGCGGCAGGCGAGCCACTTCGGGTCGTAGACGCCGGTGGGCATCTCGCGCGCCCACAGCCTCTCCAGCTCGACGGCGGCGCGCGGCTGGTCGATGCGGTAGGCCATGCCACGGCACGAGCCGCCCGGCACCAGCGCGAACACCAGCCCCGGGCACTCGGGTGTGCCGCGGTTGACGCGCGAGCGCATCTCCAGCGCCCGGTGCCAGCCGTGCACCACGGCGGGTCGCTGTTCGTCGGCGTCGAACTCCGGGCGCCAGATCAGCGACGCGTAGCCGAACACCCAGAGGTCCTGGTCGCCGCCCCAGGCGTGCACGGCGCGCTGCAGCATCGGATGCGGATCGCGCAGGTGCAGCGCCGAATACGGTGAATTCATGGCGCAACTCTAGAATGAAAACCAGCTGCCGGGAGCCGTCGATCAGTGACCAAAACGACGCCACCCGGGACCTTGCGCTGATGCTGCTGGCGGCGCGCCACGCGCTCGAGGCGAACGGCGTGTCGCCGGATCGCCTCGTGCTGGACGAACCGATCGTCGCCGGCGGCGGTATCGAGGCGCGGCACGCCGAAGTGCGGCTGCGCTGAACCGCGCCAGCGAGTGCCCGGGCGGGATCCCGAATGATTTGACGATGTAACTTGATTACATGAAAATCGCTGGTATGGTTACCAGCAGGAGCCCCGCCATGAAGCCCGTCGTCCTCGAGGTCACCGAACGCATCCGCGCCCGCAGCGCCGCCACCCGCGGCGCCTACCTCGCGCGCGTGCAGGCCGCGATCGATCGTCCGCGCGGCGCCGACCGCATGGGCTGCGCGAACGTCGCGCATGCGTTCGCCGCGCTGCCGGGTGCCGACAAGCTGCGCATCGTCGCCGAGCGCGCGCCCAACCTCGCGGTCGTGACCGCCTACAACGACATGCTGTCCGCGCACCAGCCCTACGAGGGCTTTCCGGCGCTGATCCGCGACGAGGCCGGGAAGGGCGGCGCGACAGTGCAGGTCGCCGGCGGTGTGCCGGCGATGTGCGACGGTGTCACGCAGGGGCTGCCCGGCATGGAGCTGAGCCTGTTTTCGCGCGACACGATCGCGATGGGCACCGCGATCGCGCTGACCCACGACGTGTTCGACGGCGCGCTGCTGCTCGGCGTGTGCGACAAGATAGTGCCGGGCCTGCTGATCGGTGCACTGCATTTCGGGCACCTGCCCTGCGTGTTCGTGCCCGCCGGGCCGATGAGTTCGGGCCTGTCGAACACCGACAAGTCCAAGGTGCGCGAGCAGTTCGCGCAGGGCCTAGTGGGCCGCGAGGAATTGCTGCAGGCCGAATCGGCCGCCTACCACGGCGCCGGCACCTGCACCTTCTACGGCACTGCGAACAGCAACCAGATGCTGCTCGAGGCGATGGGCCTGCACGTGCCCGGCGCGGCGTTCGTGCACCCGCACGCGCAGTTGCGCGAGGCGCTGACGCGCGCGGCGGTGCGTACGCTGCTGGGCATCGTGCAGCGCGCGAACTTCACGCCGATCGGCCGGCTCGTCGACGAGCGCGTGATCGTCAACGCGATGGTCGCGCTGCTGGCCACCGGCGGCTCGACGAATCACCTGATCCACTGGGTCGCGGTCGCACGCGCGGCCGGCATCCTGATCGACTGGACCGATTTCGCCGACCTCTCGCATGCCACACCGCTGCTGGCGCGCGTCTACCCGAACGGCGTGGCCGACGTGAACCAGTTCCAGGCCGCCGGCGGACCGGGATTCGTGATCCGCGAGCTGATCGATGCCGGCGTGATGCACGGCGATGTCGCGACCGTCGCGCCCGGCGGGTTGCGCGCGTACGGCAAGGTGCCGGCACAGGCCGGCGCGGGGCTGCAATGGCGCGAGCTGCCGGGTACGCCGATCGACGATTCGATCGTGCGCACCGCGGCCGCCCCGTTCAGCGCCGAGGGCGGCCTGAAGCTGCTGACCGGCAACCTCGGCCGTGCGGTGATCAAGGTCTCGGCGGTGCCGGACGACCGCCACGTCGTCGAGGCGCCGGCGATCGTGTTCGACACGCAGGAGCAACTGCTCGCCGCGTTCAAGGCCGGCGAACTGGAACGCGACTTCGTCGCGGTGCTGCGCTTCCAGGGCCCGGCCGCCTGCGGCATGCCCGAGTTGCACAAGCTGACCCCGCCGCTGGGCGTGCTGCAGGGCCGCGGCTTCAGGGTCGCGCTCGTGACCGACGGGCGCATGAGCGGCGCGTCGGGCAAGGTGCCGGCCGCGATCCACGTCAGCCCCGAGACGATGCATGGCGGGCCGCTCGGCAAGCTGCGCGACGGCGACATCGTGCGACTCGATTCGGTCGCGGGCACGCTCGCTGCTTTGGTCGACGCCGCGACCTGGGCCGCGCGCGCGCAGGCGGCGCTGCCCGACGCGCAGGCGGACGTGAACGGCCACGGGCTCGGTCGCGAGCTGTTCGCCGGCATGCGCCGCAACGTGCTGAGTGCCGAGCAGGGCGCGTGCACCTGGCTGTAACCCAAAGGAAACCCGAGATGATGAATACGCTCGATCTCGTCGCCCACGGCCCGGTGATTCCGGTGATCGTCATCAACCGGCTCGAAGACGCGGTGCCGATGGCGCGTGCGCTCGTCGACGGCGGCGTGCGCGTGCTCGAGGTGACGTTGCGCACGCCGATCGCGCTGCAGTGCATGGAACGCATCGCGCGCGAGGTGCCCGAGGCGGTCCTCGGCGCCGGCACGGTGCGCAGCGCCGCCGATGCGCAGGCCGCGAAGGACGCGGGCTGCACCTTCGCGGTCAGCCCCGGCTACACGAGCGCGATCGGGCAGGCCTGCCGCGACATCGGCCTGCCGCTGCTGCCCGGCACCGCGACCGGCAGCGAGGTGATGCAGGCGAACGCCGACGGCTACTTCTTCTTGAAGTTCTTTCCGGCGATGCAGGCCGGCGGTATCCCGATGCTGAAGGCGCTGGCCGGGCCCTTCACCGACGTGGTGTTCTGCCCGACCGGCGGCATCACGCTGGCGAGCGCGCCGGAGTTCCTGGCGCTGCCGAACGTCAAGGTCTGCGGCGGCTCGTGGCTGACGCCGGCGGACGCGGTTGCGGCGCAGGACTGGGCACGTGTCACGCAGCTCGCCCGCGAGGCGAGCGCGCTGCGACGCTGAGGATCAGGCCGTCGCGGCCCGCAACGGCTGGCGCTGACGCCGGATCGCCAGCACCATCACCGCGGCCACCAGACAGGCCGCACCGGCGGCGAACAGCGCCGGGTTGTAGGTCAGCAGCAGCGTGCGCGTCAGGCCTGCGCCATAGGCCGCGACCGCGGCGCCGAGCTGGTGCGCGGCGAAGACCCAGCCGAAGATCATGCCGGCGCGTTCCTTGCCGAACTCCTGCGCAGCGAGCTTGACGGTCGGCGGCACGGTGGCAATCCAGTCGAGGCCGTAGAACATCGCGAAGGTCGACAGTCCGAGCAGCGTGAAGGTCGAATAGGGCAGCCAGATCAGCGACAGCCCGCGCAGGCCGTAATACCAGAACAGCAGCTTGCGGTTGTCGTAGCGGTCCGAGAGGTAGCCCGACAGCGTGGTGCCGAACAGGTCGAA